>CAYZHL010000012.1:0-10747 GCA_964478095.1 uncultured Clostridia bacterium
ATTCAGCTAGTTACCAGGTATCTCGTAACATTTCGAAGGGCATGTACGTGCTGCCTGACCCCGACGGGATGACTCAGTTCAGAGACAGGCGCGGAGAGGTTCTCTACTTCCGAGTCACCGGCACGGAGCGAGGCTCGGTATGGGGAACAGAGGTCTACACGGATGATTCTGAGCTGGCCGCGGCGGCGGTGCATGCCGGGTTACTCAAGGAAGGCGAGACGGGGATCATCGGCGTGATGTTTCTTCCGGGGCAGGACAAGTATGTAGGCAGTACCCGTAATGGAGTCAAGAGCTCTGACTTTTGGCAGTATGGCGGAAGCTACAGGATAGTAGAGCGTTGCGATACAGGCGATTAGTGTATTCGTGTTCCCAGGGCAGATGATCGCTACATATACCTGACTATGATGGCATAGGAACCAAACGTCTGCTAGGATGGATTGAGGACCGCTTAGGCAAGCTCCCGAAGCATTGGCATCCGGGGCTTGCCTTTTCGCAAGAATCGAGCCCCGAGATATGAGAACGCATGGGTATGCGCCGACAGGCGCACCGAACTTTTCGCGCGCCTATCGTGTTCAACAAGTACAGGGAACGGGGTGAGAGAGCAGGATGCCCGACGAGACGTTGCTTGTGGAGCGCGCCAAACGCAATGATCGTGATGCACTGGAGGAGTTGTTCCGGGTGAACTACCCGTTGCTCCTCGGGGCTCTTGTTCGCATAACCGGGGATGCTCATGTTGCGGAGGATGTTGCGCAGGACGCGGTGTTACGGGCCATCGTGAACCTGGAGAAGTACGAACCGCGCGCCAAGTTTTCCACATGGCTCATCACCATTGCCCTGAACACGTACAGGAATCGAACGCGACGCGCGTGGCGCGAGTTGCCGACCGAGAATGTGAACATCGCCGCTGCTGACAGTGTGGGCGGCACGGCGGGCAAGGAGAGCGCGACGAGCGCGGAGGATTTGGCTCTCGGGCGCCTGGCGGCGAGTGATGCGGCGAGCCTGCTCGGTGCGCTGAGCGCTGACAAGCGACAGGTGTTCGTACTGAAGCACTACTATGGATTCACGTATCAGGAGATAGCTGACGCGGTTGGCTGCCCTGTGGGAACGGTGCGATCAAGGCTTCACGACTCAGTCCAAATGCTCAGGCGCGAAATCGCCAGGAGGGGCTTGATATGAACAGGGAGTGCGAGAAGGTTCGAGAGGCGTTGCTCGATATGGCCTATGCCGACCCGAGTGCCGCGGAAGGCAACGCGAAGCGCGGCGGAGCAGGCGGCTGCGCCGGAACCAGCGCGATGGGCGCAACACGAGCGAGTATGGGCGATGCCGCGAGGCATCTGGAGGGTTGTTCCGAGTGTCGCGATTATGCCGGGACCCTTGCCGACATCGCTGTTGTGCTTCCGGCGCAGCGGGACGACGGCGCCGCCGCAGGCGTGTCGCCTGACTGGGCGCGGCTCAGCTCGACTATCGAGGGCGGAGTCAGGCTTAGGATAGCCCGAGAGCGTAGGGCGGTTGGGCTATTCGCGTTGACTGCGGCAGGTATCCTGGCCGCTGTGTGGACTCCGCTTCTGGCACGCAGCCCACAGGCGTTACTGACTCTTCAGGCTGTGGGGTTTTCGGGGATAGCCCTGTTCTACCTGCCAATACACGTGCTGCGTGAACGAAAGGGTGACAAGGCATGAGCACGTATCCTTCGATTCTCTGGCTTCTGTTGGGCGCATTGCTGGTCGCGCAAGCGACTTGGATATTCCGCGACGCGCGCCGGCGCGGCGAGGGATATGCGTGGCTGTGGGGGCTGTTCGGGCTGATTAACGTGCCGTCGTCCCTCATTGTGTATGTTCTGGTTACCAGACGTGGGAACACCAGATGCACCGAGTGCCTCAAGTCAATTCCCCGGGAGTCAAGGATTTGTCCTTACTGTGGATCAACGAGAAAGGAGGAGAGCTAGAATGACCTTTGCAGGCATGTCACTCGCGGAACTGCTGAAACTGCTTGCGCCGCTGATCGTGGCTGAGGTGGCGCTCAAGATATACTGCTTTGTTTCGCTGGCCCGAACCGAACCCAGGGCGCTGCCTCGGTGGGCATGGGCGCTCATTATCCTCGTGGTTTCAGCGCTCGGGTCGATTACGTATCTGATATTTGGACGAAAGAGAGACTGATCTAATGCTCAATGTAGAGGCACTTTCGAAATCGTATGGTCAGACTCGCGCATTGCGCGAGGTGACCTTTCAAGTGACGTCGGGCCAGGTGTTCGGCTTTCTGGGCCCGAACGGGGCAGGCAAGACGACTGCCATGAACATAATCGCCGGCTTGATAGAGTTCGACTCAGGCGCTGTTACCATAGACGGCATGGACCTTCGCCGCAACCGGTCCAGCCTGCAAGGGGTGGTGGGCTACCTTCCAGAGTCGCCGGCGTTCTACGGCTACATGACAGCCCGCGAATACCTGCTCTTCATCGGGGATGTTTCGGGACTTACGTCCGCCGCGAACAGGGCGCGGGCGGATGAGCTTCTCGATACGGTAGGCCTTGCCGAGGCCGGACGCAGAAGGATCGGGGGATACTCGCGCGGCATGAAGCAGCGGCTGGGCATGGCTGCCGCCATCTACAACCGACCCAGGCTGCTGCTCCTTGATGAGCCGACCTCCGCCCTGGACCCTCAGGGAAGACTGGACGTGATCACCCTCGTCGCACGGATGCGCGATGCCGGCTTGACGGTGTTTCTGTCGACCCACATCCTCGCCGATGTGGAGAGAGTCTGCGATTCAGTGGCTATCATCAAAAGCGGGACAATAGTGGCGGCCGACAGCATGGCCCGTCTGCGCGAGCGCTACATCCAGCCGGTTGTGGACGTGGCGTTCGATCGAGTGCTCGAGTCAGTCCCCGCGGGGATCGCGAACGCTCCTCATGTCGATCGGGCAGCGCTGGACGGCGACAGGCTATCAGTCTTCATGCGCGACCTCGAACCCGGGAAGCGCGAACTCCTGCACGCCCTGGCCAGTCTAGATGCGGGCGTGGCATCATACAGCGTGAGGCAGCCGAGCCTCGAGGAGATCTTTGTTAGGCTGGTGAACGGCAGGTGAGCACATTCGTGGCGTATCTCAGGAAAGAGCGCATGGAATCGTCCAGGCAGAGCAAGTATCTGATCCTGGGAGCGTTTTTCGGTTTCTTTGCATTATCCACCCCGATCATGCTCAGGATCATGCCGAGCATTATCGAAAGCCAAATGCCTGGCTTTCCGCAGGAGCTTATGAGGTTCGATGCGGTCTATTCAGTGCAGAACTACATCAGGAACATCTACCAGCTGGGCAATATGGCGGTTGCTTTCGTCCTCATGGGCGTGCTTGCAGACGAGCGTCTCCAGGGGAAGCTCGTGTATCCGGTGTCGCAGGGCGCGAGCATGACGGGTGTTGTCGGGGCTAAGCTTGTGCACTACGGAGCGGCGGTATCGGCGATCGTGTTCGCCTCAACCATGCTGACCTACTACTACTCGGTTGTACTGTTCCCGGGCAGTGATCCGGGCGTTGCCGCGGCCGCGCGGTCGGCAGGCCTGCTTGCCGCCTACTTCGCGACAAGGGTGGTGATCGTCGTATTCGCGAGCGCCCTATTCACGAAGCCGCTCGCGGCCGGGTTGGCCGCCCTTGTCGTAAGCTACGTGGAGCCGATCATCACGTCACTGCTGCGCTGGAAGCATCTTGTGGCATATGGTCTGATAGACTTGGCAAGCAAATCACTGGGGACCGGGACTGGGATGGGGACAATGCCTGGGGCTGGGCCTGGGCCTGGGGCCGTAGGCGGCGCCGGCGCCGGAGCGATGATGGCGGTTGGCAGGACTGGGAGCGAGATCAATGGTTGGGTGTTGACCGCAGCGCTGATCGTGGAAGTTGCGGTGATGGTGCTGATGACCGTGTGGCGCATGAAGAACGCTGAGATCGCGCCGGGTGCTGGAGCTCAGTGACTCGGGGATCGGTGCAGAGGGGCACGAGGTAGAGCGCGCAGGCGCTGGTAAGCGGGTAGATCAGGGCATCCGCTCCAGCAGACGCGAGGTCGTCGCCGAATTCGTGTAGGAAGTCTCTGTAGTAGCTGCCCTCTAGGCACTCGACGGCAGCAGCCATGGGATTCGCAGGGGGGACGTAGTCCACAATCACTACAGCCTTGCAGGCTGCACGAATCATATCGGCGAGGACCTCTGCTCGGTACTCGCGCGGCAGACTGTGGAGAAGCATTCCCGCACACACGAGATCGAACGGAGCGCCAGGCTGGCGCGACGCGAGGTGTGCCTCCGCTTGGATGTAGTCTGCCGCGCGAGGCCGGTGACGTCGGGCAACTCGCAGCATGGCACTGCAGGAGTCGATGGCCGTGACCTGGAACCCGGCCTTCGCCAGCTCAGAGGCGAGCATGCCGGTACCCGTTCCTACGTCTAGGGCGGTTGGCGCCGGGCGTAGGGCGCACCGTTGGTGTTCGCACGGCAGCGACAAGATCGATAGCTTTGGCCCCGGCGGCCCTGGCGTCGGCTCAGTGGGCGGACCATGCGGCGTTGACGTCATCGGCAATGCCGGCGGCGTATGCCCGGGCCTGGGGGCCCAGAGGTCGGTGTGGAGAAGCAGGTCGACCGCCTTTCGATACATTCGAGTCATGGAACGAGCCAGCATAAGGTCGTATACAGGTGCGATAATCGAGAATAGGTGCTGAACCCGCAGAACGTGATCAGGGCGGCCTGTGGGTTCCTCCGGGTTTCCGGATATCGGGGTCAACCTCCCTTCGTGGTCGCTGCTAGTCCAACTAGCCTAAGTATTGCCCAGATTCCTGCAGTTGAGATACCAATACGGTCGGTCGCGTGTTGGGATTGGAGGCAATGGGAGCGGGCCCATTACCGAGAACAGCTCCCGCTGAACTGTGTGAAAGTGCCCTCCTTTCTGGGGTCAATCCGCCTAAGAAAACGTCCTCCTTGCAACTGGACGCGGCGGCGACCGACGGGCTCCGCGGAACAGTGCCCTGTGGACCAGGGTTCTCGCGGGTCCAGTGTACACCGACTCAGCGTGGCCGAAAGAGGTGTACCGTAGGGTACAGGAGCTGACACTCGACGGCGCCGATTGCCCCGCACGCCGGGCGAGCAGAGACGACCCCAAAGGCCCATGCGCCTTGGGCGGTGTTTCCATCGTGGGGGCCTTCGCGCCGCGCCACATTGCGCCGACGATCAGGAAAGCGACCGTCTGACCTCCGTTGACAAGGCCTATCGGGGATGATAGAATCAAACTCGCAGGAAATTGGTGAAGTGGCGGCGTAGCTCAGGTGGTCAGAGCATGCGGTTCATACCCGCAGCGTCACTGGTTCGAATCCAGTCGCCGCTACCATATATGAAGCGCCGTCGAAGTCCCTTCGACAGCGCTTCTTTTCCTTCTCGTTCCTCTTGTCGGCTTTTCCCATTGCCTTTATGCCGCCGCGGTGTTCTGCTGTGAGATTTCGACTATACATGGGGTGTCGCTGATGAGGATGTGGAATGTGGATCCCAAGCTAATGTGCAGAAAGCACCTGCTCGGCGAGCACGTGGAGATGCACATGTTCGCCGGAACTCTGGCCAAGGGGGTCAGCATTCAGGGATATCTCGACGGCGGGTTGGTCGAGGTGGATCGAATACGCATACGTCACGACGAGCTTGCAGCCGAGATGGAGAGGCGGGGCTACAGACATAGCTCCCCGCTGCGCGATGATTGCCCGTCTTTCTGTGCAGGCCGCGTGAACGCTGACGAGAACCTTTCGGAACTAGCCAGGCGTTGCCCGCAGTGTGCCGCTGCGATCCGGGCAGGCGACGGCCAAGGCGGGGCGGTATGACGCTTGACTATGGCCAACCAAACCCAAGGTGAAACGCACCCGTCCCCATGGGTGCGCGCGGTTTCGATCACAGATGAAGCGAAGCCTGGCAGCAGGAAAGTCGTAGCGACCGACTCCAGGGCTACTGGGAAAATCTAGATGTCGATTTTGCGAACGCATCACAAAAGGCCAGGCAGATGGGCCTTTCGTGGCAAGCGTGCAGCGTACGACGCATAGACATTGCCCATCATCGGGTCCGAAATACTCATTCCCACATTGGTCGCCTATGGGCGCCGCGGAGATACTGAGCCGACAACGGGAGAGTAGACGCCAGGGCATGCCTCAAGGCAGCATAGTTTCAGTACCAGCTAGGTTAGCTGTAGCCCATCAGTGTGTACCCAAGAGCCCTTGCCTGCGGCACCGCCGCTCGAATGCTTTGAACACCGCGTAGCCGGCGGCGCACATCCCTACCGTTGATGCAAGCATTATCCCAATCTCGACCTTCAGGGGCAACATAGTCCTGGTCCCCAACAGGATGCTGCGCACGGCGTCGAATCCATATGTGGTCGGCAGCGCCAGCGCCACGGCAAGCAGGGGTCGCGGCAGCACGCTCACTGGGAATGTGGTGCCCGACAGCTGGACCACTATCCAGTTTGATATGTCGATGGCGGTTCCTGCTCGCCGCACGCTGAGCACCACGCCTGCTATGCCCAGGCCAAGCCCGGTCAAGGCAATGAGCATGGGCAGCATGGTGATGACTGCAGCCAGCACATTTCCCGTCAGGTTCACGTGAAACAAAGCGGCGCCCACGATCAGGACTCCTATGCTATTCAACGTGGTGAGCAGGAACATTATCACGCTCCGACCGATTATCAGCGATACTCGACTCGTAGGCGTAACCCAGTTAGGCTCCAGTACACCCAGAGTCATGTCTTCCTGCACCGAAAAGCCTGTTCCCCAAAAGGCCGTGCTGATGTAGCTGGACATGAACATGCCCATCATCGCGAACGAGAAGTAGTCCGACGTGCCGGTGAAGCCTGCGAATCCAATGGCCTGGCCGTCCACTGAGAACCCTTGGCCCATGAAATAGGCCGGGGCCAGCCACATTATCGGTTCAACTACCGACATCAGCGCGTTGGCAGGGTACCTCAGGAATACCAGGAAGTCCTTGCGGGCTATGGCGCCTATGACGCGAAACTGACGCCTGAGCCATGCTCCGAATCCGTCTGTCCCGAATCTGTTCACCAAGAACACCTCCATGTCGGGCTAATACTGCCCCAGAGTGCCGCTGCGCTTCACGGCCCGGTCTACGATGAGGAATGCCAGGCACCCTGCGACCATCAGTCCTGCCGCAAATGCTGCAAGAACCCAGAAATCGCGGCTGACATCTGCGTAGCTTGCTCCGGCCAGGCTCAGGCGCCGCACCAAGTCAATGGAGTAGGTGAGGGGCAGGGCCTTCGATACCGCCCTCATCCACGGCGGGAGCACCGCAAGCGGCGATGTCAGGCCGCAGAATACCATGAAGACTCCCCGAAGGAAGAAGACTGCGGCGTTGAGTTCCTTGAGGAACAGCACCAAACTGGCAAATGCCAGCGCCATACCGAACATCGCTATGGTGGACACGAGGAAGACCAGGCCCACCAGGGGCGTCACCGCGAAACGCACTCCCCAGGCCGCGGTGCATACGGCCAGGCTTACGAATACCGGGATGACCGACACGATCATCTGGTTGACACCGCTGCCCAGGAGTATGGCCAGGCGCGGAGCGGGGGTCATCCAGTTGCACTCGAGCGTACCGAGCCGCTGCTCCGATCGGAGTGCGCCGCCGACGCTCCATAGCACCATATTGAGCCACATCCAAAGCACCATTCCGGCAAAGACGAATCCGACGTAGTCCGTTGTTCCCGTTCGCTCTGCGAATGCGGACAGCCCGGCTCCGTCCGGCCCGGCCAGTGCCTTGGCGGCGAAGACCGTGAGCGATGGCATGAGTATGGGCCATACGAGCATTCCCACGACGAAGTCGCCGTAGCGGGTTGTGATCCGGAAGTCGCGCTGGGCCGCCGCCAGAAAGACCCTGACGGTGTGCGGCATTGTCTTGCTCATGATTGTGGTCCTCCTTCAGGCCATTAGGCCGCTAGCCCATCAGCCCATTGGGGCCCTGGGGCTCTGGGCTTCAGTCGCGCAGTGACTTGCCTGTAAGTGCGATGAAGACGTCCTCCAGGGTGGGTTCAGCCACTCTCAGGTTGAGTACGCGCTCGCCCCCCGCGCGCAGCAGGTCAAGGAGTGCGTCGAGGGTTTGGCGACTGTCTTCTGTGATCACGCGGATCGTCCATGTCTGGTAACCATTTCCGGACTGGACGGATTCCACACCGCGCACCAGCGACAGGGACCGGAGTTCGTCAAGTATCCCGTCAGGCGCCCGATCAGTTTCGACCTCCACTGAATGCATCTGCTGTATGTGCTGCTTCAGCGCGGCAGGCGTGTCGAGCGCGATCACCTTCCCGTGGTCGATGATGGCGATCCTGTCGGAGAGCTCGTCTGCCTCAGCCATGTAGTGGGTGGTCAGGAGGATGGTGTGGCCTTCGTCTTTCAGCTCGCGGACCACCTCACGCAGATTCCGCGCGGACTGGGGATCGAGGCCGGCAGTGGGCTCGTCGAGAAGCAACACTGGCGGGCTGGCCAGCAGCGCCCGGGCTATCGACAACCGCTGCCGCATTCCGGTGGAGTAGCGTTCCACCAGCTCATTGGCTTTGTCGGTCAGTTCGAACCTGTCCAGCAATTCGCGTATGCGTTCGCGCGCCGTGGATGGCTCCACGTCATAGAGGGCGGCGAAGTACTCCAGGTTCTCGCGACCGGTTAGCTTCCAGTAGAGGCTGCGTTCACCGGACAACACTGTGCCAAGCGATGCGCGCGCACCGGCCGGATCGCGAACAATGTCGAATCCGGCTACACGGGCAGTGCCGGAGGTCGGCTCGAGCAGGGTGCAGAGCATCTTGATGGTTGTGGTCTTGCCTGCGCCATTCGGCCCAAGGAGGCCGAAGATCTCGCCGACACGGATGTCGAAACTAATGCCATCCACGGCGACAAGAGCCGCCGGACGTCTGCCGGTATCGTCGCGTTCCGCCGCATTGGCGCTTGCGCCGCCGTTGGCGCGTTGCCGCGAGAACATGCGGGTCAACTTGTTGGGCGCCCGGCGGGTGAAGGTCCTTCTCAGGTCCTCGACTTCGATGGCGTTGGCCACACTCATAGCAAGCCCTCCCGATACTGGTAGTTCATCGTTCCATTAGATATGTTAAAGCGATATTGCAGATATGTCAAGGACGGTATCAATAAAATGAAGGCGGGATGTTATCCCGCCTCAGTCTGACAGTGGCTCACTTCGTTGCCTAGGTGGCGTTGTGCTTAGCTTTGCGGTCTTGGCGTCGCCATGCCGATGGCAGCGGACTCAGTGCCGACATAATACAGGACGAGGCGATCTACTTGATGCGCGCCGGAGGGCGGCACGACGGTTTGCATTTCGCCGTAAAAGTCGCCCAGGCTGATCTGGTGATCGCCGTCCACGTCGAGAAATCCCACCAGGGTACACAGGCCTGGGCTTGCGTTGGATATGCAGAAGGTTCGGTTACGTCTACCGTATACTGACTCGCCTACCCAGTTGCCGCCGGAGTCCTTGACGGCGAACACTGCGCGGTCCATGGTCGACTGCGTCAGGGCGGCGTAAGCGTTCACGAGGCCGGCGCCGAAACCCGGATCGTAGCCATCGTCGCCCAGGTCCATAGACGTGTCGGACATGAGGGCTGCAACAGCGTCCGGGGACATTGGGCCAAACCTAGATAGCAGGAGCGCAGCAAGGCCGCTCACGTGCGGTGTAGCCATCGAAGTGCCGTGCATGAATTCATATCCATTCGCCCAAGTGTACCCGCTGCTCGTGGAGGCGCGTGTGAGAGCCGTGCTGAACACGCCGTCTGGCGGGTTGGGCACCGTGCTGCCGCCGGGGGCGGTCACTGTGACCTGGGGCCCCACGTTAGAGTAGGATGCGAGCGAATTGTCTTTCAGAGTGGCTCCGACTGCTATGACCTCGGGGAAGGCGGCAGGGTACAACACGGCCTGGCCATAGTCGTTGCCTGTGGCGGCCACCAGGGTTATGCCGCGGCTATAGGCGTTTCTGATAGCCGCCTCGAAAGCCTGGCCCGGGTAGGTAGAGCCGCCAAGACTCATGTTGATGACCTGGGCTCCATGCTGCACGGCCCATTCAATTCCCTCCATGACAAGAGCATAGGAACCGTTCCCGCTGCTGTCGAGCACCCTGACCGGCATGATCATTGCGCCCCAGCTTACACCGGCAACGCCGATGCCATTGTCGGTAGCGGCGGCGATCGTGCCGGACACATGTGTGCCATGGCTGGAGCGTGAAGGCGTATCTGTTGGGTCATCATCGTTGCCGACAAAATCCCAGCCCGGGACCAACTTGCCCACCAGGTCGGGATGGCTCGGGCTGATGCCCGTGTCGATTACCGCCACAGTCACCGGAGCATCCTGCCCGGTGGATACGTCCCATGCTTCCGGCAGGCTGATGGCGCGGTAGTGCCACTGGTAAAGCGGGAAGCCGGGATCGTCGGGCTCCACCGTCGCCCATACGGGATAGTCGGGGTACGCCCAGTCCACACCGGGTATGTCTTCAAGGGTGGATGCAGCCTGCTCCACCGATACGCCGCCTGCCTGTGGCGCGCCCAACCGGATGCCGGGCGCGGCGCTATTGGGGGCGACTGTGCCGCCCGGGGACTTGGAATCCGCTCGGCGGACAAGGAGTATCCGCGTAAGGGGGAGTTCGTCCACTATCTCGTAGCCTGCGCGAGCTAGTTCATCGGCGATATCAGCTGCTGTGAGCCCAGGCCTCAGCTTAACCTGAATGGTGCTGGTCGACGCCTCCGAAGGGGCTAT
>CAYZHL010000012.1:10847-22472 GCA_964478095.1 uncultured Clostridia bacterium
GAGTGGCGTGGCCGTATATGGAAGACGTGCCCGGCAGCGCAGGTGTAAGCCGTATCTCACAGACAGTAGCCTGACCAGACTGAACGTTCACTGTGCGCTGGTCGGCCAGGTAGCCGTATCGCGACACCGACAGAGTGTGCCGCCCCACAGCGAGCCTGTTCACTGCGAACCGCCCGGCCAGGTCGGCGGGCTCAAGCACGCGGTTGTCCACCGCGATGGAGGCGCCGACAACGGGAGCGCCCGAGACAGTGTCCAATACAGTACCTTCGATACTGCCCCTAAGTAGCGCTGGTGGGCCAATACAGCCACCTGTGCCAACGGCCAGGGCCAGAACGAGCAGAGCTGCAAAGATAAGTACGGGTCTACGAAAGCGCATGCGACCATCGTAATCGCGCAAACTCAGGCACCTCCTGCCGGCCGTTACGCACACACGGCACGTGCTGGGCGGGTTCGATAATGGAGTATCAAGCAGTTATTCGAGATAGGCTGGACTCTTCCTTCAGAGGAGACATGATTGGTGAAATCCGGCGACAGGGGGCGAGGCTGTGCAGCAGATCCAGACGCAGTGAGACCGAATGCACAGCAAGACTGAATGCACAACGAGCTCGGACGGGCAACAGGCCGCGACCCTTAACAAGCCCAGATGCGCGACAAATCCAGAATTTGTGCTTGAAACGCGTGACGACCGCGTAGTATAATGAGTGTCGCGCGGGGACGTTAGGCCTCGCAGCCACAGTCGAATACGAAACGTGCGTGCGCCACTAGCTCAGTTGGTAGAGCAGCTGACTCTTAATCAGCGGGTCCGGGGTTCGAGTCCCCGGTGGCGTACCAGCTTTTTAAGCAGCTAGGGCCGGGTTTCCCGGCCCTATTGTTTTGTCCTCAGCCCCAATCCACCCAAAACAGGATAGCCGTTTTAGCGGGCATTGCCCCACAAGTGACCAGAAGTTGTGCCCAATTGTGCCCAACTTTTGTGCCCAATTATTTGCCCGACTCGGGCCCGTGAAGATATTTGTAGTAAGTCTCGACCGCGGCTTTCAGGCGGGCGTCGAATACCGGAATGTAGTGTTGGGACGCAACATCTGGGTCTGATCCCACCGGGCGGAAGGGGATCAGGCTTGCGGCCCTGGATGATCTGCGGACCACTGAGCGCTGGCTGGAGTGGCGCCGGGAGGTCGAAAGCGCCTTGCCCTGGAAAATGCAGACACTCTTGCGACTCAGAAGAGAGTATCGGCATCGGCGAGGTCCCCACGGGTGGACTGCCGCGGTGCAGCATCGGTATGCGCAGGAGATCGTGGAGAGGCTCGGCAAGCGGGTCGAGGATGTGTGGATCGAGGACCGCAACACGTTCACCGAATGGCGGAACAGGATACTCCAGTTCGGCGCGATCAAGGCGGCTAAGCGGGGTTCGCTCCGATATTGGGCAGAGGACGCGATGCGACAAGAAAAAGCTGCTGGCAGCAACTAGCGACAATAACCATGCTATATTGGCATCGTGGGGCGGGCTCGCTTGAGGCCGCTTTCGCTTGCTACTGATGACTTGGGCTATGCCGCAGACTGATCGCGGAGGGTCTTTGCAAGGATATGCCGAAATCCTTCACATCCTGCATGTACATGGATGTGGAGGCGAGACTTGTGTCCAGTTGGCAGGAGCTGATTAACAAAGGAGAGGCCGTGTATAAGCAGGCCTACCAAGAGGGCGGCTTGGGAAGTGCATTCTTGAGCGGCCCAGAGTACGAAACGTGGGTTGCGAAAGGCATCATCTTCATGGAAATAGCGCATCTCGGTGAGGCCATAACGAATCGGTTCATGGATGCTAGCACGAAGGTTACGGGCCAGAGTATCCCTCGGTACCACACGATGCTCGGCATACTCAAGGCTCTAGCGGAGATGGGCGAGTGACATGCTCTAGCTAGTTGCGCGGACCTTTCTGGGGACGCTCGGGAAAGCCGGGCGTCTTTCTTTTGCGGCAACGGGGCACAACAAGAGCCGCCGGGGCGGGGAGGAGGCGGCCCGCCCCGTCCAGGCCCCGAGGCTACCGCTGGTCAGTCAGCCCGAGTCTCTCTTTGAGCGCCGCCTGGAGGGTCTGCGAGAAGTTGATGCTGTTGGCCTGGGCCATGGTGTTCAGCCACGCGGGGACAGTGACAGTTCTGGTAACAGCGCGATTATCGTATTTCTTCCGATGTTCGAGCATATCGACGTCTATCAGCGAGACGAACTGGCCGGGTTCGGTGTGCACATCCCCCAATGGCGAGGCGGCGGGGATGGCCTTGCCGTCCTCCTCCAGCGTGAAAAGATAGAGGCCCATGGCTTCGTGGGCCATTGTCATGGCTTCCGCGAGGCTGGCGCCGGCAGTAAAGCAGCCCGGCAGATCGGGGAACTCAACTGAGTACTCGCCGCCCTCCTCCGGGTGAAACACGGCAGGATAGACGTATATCGACATGATTCGGCACCTCCGGCTATGTGAATCTCCCCTCTGAGGCGGGGCTACTTCAGCCCAGCCTGCTTGAGGATGTTGTTTAGTGTTCTCGGCGGCAGGTCTTTCATGTGATACGGGATCATCAGGATGCCGGGTTTCTCGGGGTGCTTCATGATATGGTGCGAACCGTGCACCCTGTCTACGTACCACCCCTGAGACGCCAGTCTCCTGAGCAGCTCCTTTGGTTTCACATCCTTCCCTCCCAGCGCCCTAACGATAACACATATTAATATGTGTGTCAATGCTTGAATGCAGGATTGAGCTAGGCGGTGACGCTGGTGGCTAAATGGAGCGAAGAGCAGAGGGTGGAGGCCATGACGATAGCGCACGCTTCGGGCGCCGCGGAGGCGGCGAAGGTCACCGGCATAGCCGCGGGCGTTGCAGCTGCTGCAGCGCGTGCAACGACTGCGCGCGCAGCGCGCTCCGGGCCAGCCAAGCCTAGCCGCGGATCCGGAGGCAGCCCTCGTGCTAGCAGGCCCCCTGAGGGGCGTGACGCCGCCGGCAGGTTTCTGCCCGGGGTGTCCGGCAACCCGAGCGGTCGTTCGGGCTGCATTCTCGAAGCGCGCCGGTTGGCTGAGGAGTTTTCGCCCGAGTCCATTCGCAGACTCTGGGCGATAATCGAGGATTCGGCAACGCCGGCGAGTGTGCGTCTTGGCGCCATATCCGAGCTTCTGGACAGAGGCATGGGCAAGCCCCGCCAGGCCGTTGAGGTTATCGGGGAGGTGATGCAGCGCTATGAATACCACATCACCGAGCAGATCATACAGCGACAGCCTGACCTCCTCGAGCGGTGGACTTCGTAATCGGCCTCTGCCGACTGAGGGGTTGCCAGGAATGCGGGGCATGCTGTTCGAGGAGTCCATTCGACAACGTTCGCCCTGTCTGTCGGATCAACAGCCCTTTTCGGAACCAGGAGTTCGGCGCTGCGTACGCGGCCCAGCAGCTGGTGGAGGGCAAATGATGAGAACACGGTTTCGTCGGACCGACTTGACGATTTTCGCGCGCATGGTCAGCCGGCGCAGGGACTGATAGAATGAGGGCACAGGAGCGAGAGCATGACAAACAGTCACCGGTCTGGCTGTCGGAGGTGGTCTGTGTGCGCAGGCGGGACGTTGTTGAGCGCATCAAAGAGGCAATAGCGCCTGTTCTCACTAAGCACGGTCGGGTTGTGGCAGCCTATCTCTTTGGCTCCGCAGGTACAGAACGGGCCACTGCCATGAGCGATGTCGACATTGCCGTCCTCACCGACGGCGACATCTCTCTTCTGGATGAGCTGTCGCTGTCGGCCGACGTAGCAGTGGCACTTGGAAGAGAGGACGTGGATCTGCTCATCCTCAATTCAGCGCGCAATGATCTGCAGCACGCAGTCATATCAGAAGGCGAGCTTATCCTGGATCGCGATCCTCTGAAGACGTCGGACTTCATCGAGAGGGTCCTGTCGGTCCATAAGGATTATGGCATATTCATGAGGACCTTTTTGAGCGATCTGAAATCGGGGCTGAAGGAGGACTATCCCCGTGGTTGACGAGTCGAGGATTCTGCACAAGCTCCAGGCCATCACAGACTCGCTCTCCAAGCTTGAGGAGCTGGCACAAATGGGCAAGGACGTTTTTCTCACTGACTTTCGGAGCATTGACTCAGCTAAGTACAACCTCCAGACCAGCATCGAGGCAATGATTGACATATGTAACCATATCATCTCGCGCAAGAGGCTCAGGGTTCCAGCGACGAACGTAGAGTCTTTCGAGGTTGTTAGTGAAGCTGGGCTGCTGCCGGCAGATGCTTTGCCGGTGTACAGATCGATGGCTCGATTTCGTAATCGCATTGTCCACATGTACGATGACGTGGACGATAGCCAGATTCATGAGATACTCCAAACTCGACTAGACGATATCAGAGCCTTTGTGCAGCATGTTGCCAACACCTCCTGGTCCTAGCCCAGCTTCCGCACTCGGGCACGGGTTTTGCCTGACTTGCCGGAGAGCGTAAACTGAAAGCCGTGGTAGAACGCATTCCGTCCTCTTGGAGGGCTCAAATAGCGACCAAGACATGTGCAGATTGCTGTTAAATATCGGGAGATATCGCGTTATCATAGTAACATGTATGTGGGAGCGGTTGGTCCTTGCCTGCAAAGTGGAGGAGAAACTCGCCGGCCAGCTTGAGCTGGAGGACGTGGAGAGCGACGCTCGCCAGGGTCACAGCGGAAGCAGTCGGAGTCGCACCCGGTCCAGGAATAGACTCGCGGGCACGTCCAGGAATACACCTAAGGATAGATCTGGGGGCGTGCTGAGGGACGGGAAGATGACTGCTATGGCTCAGTGACATACCCAGGGGGGCGGATCGATCCCGCAAAAGGCGCCCTCGGGGCCAGATACCGCCGATTTATTGGCGAATTAACGGAAATGCACGCCATGCCTGCGCGACGTTACCAAATGTGGTCATGGTGTGGGATATTGTGTCGGCCCCCGCCTGCTTGTTGCCCAGACCCATCGGATACCTGCCGATTTTCGTGATTTGGAGGCGGTCAGGCAGCCTTTGAAATCGATGTACTCAAAAGCTGCGGGTATCTCCGAAACTGATGCCAAGAATTGACGATACGCCGGCTCCGGACCCAGAAACAGGCGCTTCTTTGGGAGCCATTCCTTCAGGCCGGAGTAATCGCCTTCAAGGTGCACCACACGAACTCTACCCTTGATTCTGGGCTCGATCTTTATGACCTCAACGGGAGTAACTTGGGAGGCGATATCCGTTACCCAAAAGCCAGCAAGGCACGTCTGAAGCTTGACCTGTATGAAGACAGATTCGAAATCCCACCCGCTAAGTGGTTCGCAGGTCTGGTCATACCGTACGCAAGCGTAAAGGACGTGGTGATATCCGATAGACAGTTGGGAGCACTGGACATGTTGGATACAGGCCCAATGCATTCAGCATTCAAACAGCCCAACAACATCAACATTCACTTCTTGGACGAGCTCGGCGATGACGGATTGATGCGCTTCGAGATGTATTCAGGAGGTACCATTTTCGGTACAGCCAACAAGTGCAAGGAACTGCTTGACGTCGGCCGGCCATCATGAACCCTGCGGTGCACCCCAGAGACGCCCCGTCGAGCTCTGCTGAAGTTGCCTCGCCCGAGATCAGGGCTGCCCGGGTCTCTTGGCCACTTCGGCCACGATCAGTTAGTAGAGCTTCTCCTCGGAGGTTGACTCGATGGCGCACACACTATACGCCCGTAGATGAGCAAGTCCTGTGTGATCCGCTGGGCTCTGCCGACGCCAGCCTCAGCCTCGCTCTGCAGCGCCTTATCAATAGTATCCCGTTGGGTGACGCACCCAGGCAGATCGGGCGACGTGACGGTGTAGCCTCGAGTTGATTGGGATCGAAGACCGTCGGGCAGACGTATCTGGGCATGAACCCAGGCCCACTCCATTCTTGGGTCTGCCTAGAGCAGCCTGGCCCGCCTGAACACTGACCTGACCGTCTGCGGTGCAAGGGTCCTGCTTGGATGGGGGATGGCGACCTTACTTGGCTTATGTGGATGCTTGAACTGGTAGTGGCTGCCGGCCACTGCCGCCACGTACCACGCATTCTGCTCCATTAGCCTGATGACCCCGCGGGAAGACATGCTGTTCATTGCTGTCGCCCCGCTGATTGGCCAAGGCGGCTCATGGTCAACCTATAGCCGACGAATCCTTGAAGACAGAGCTATACGCCACAAACGCCGCCGCCATGTAGGCTATGGTCTTGGGAATCATCAAGAGGCCGAGGGTTGGAACGGCACGCGCGTACAGTACCACCGGCGTATAGAAGGCATACGACACCAGGATCATCAACCCTATCCACGTGAATGCCGAATCCTTCGACCTAACTGACTCGCTCAGAATCAGATATGCTACGCCGAGGCCCTGGATGAGTAGGGGGATGTTCCTGTGCATACTGAAATCGAACGGAGCTACATCCTTTGCCCACTCATTACCGGGCAGGAGCATGAAACTGAGCCTCACTGCTGCACTGACAAAGAGCAAGTAGGCAAGCACTCCATAACGCTTGTTGTAACGAAGCTTCCACGCTTTCACGAGAAGGACGTAGAAAATGGTGACGGTGATTGCAGTAGCCAGCTTGCCTACTCCAAGAAGCTGGGGATTTGCTTCGACTCCGCCTGTCAGGTGAGCGACGATCCGGAAGCCGACGTGGGCAGTGTCGCCGAGTCCAAGAAGCGCAAACGCAAGAGCGAGGGTCCGAGCGAGTGGAAGACGGTCCTCGGGCAGTGTGCGCAGTCTGCCGTACATCCTGAAGACTATGGCCCAGATGACCGCCAGGTAGATTGCGTCGAATATCAGCTCTCCGATTTCCTTTGTCATTCGTGTTGCCTCCTGAATGCGCAGACGATTGTCTTCCATAAGCAGCATTCATGCTGATGTAATGGCAGTCCGCAAGATCTGTGCGGATATCCGTCACGGAGTCTAGTCCTCCGGCGATAGCCTGTCAACAACTTGTGTTCCGCATGACTTGCGTCCCGCATGTAACATATGGCAAGACGGCACCCGGGGAGAGCCAGCCAAAGGCTCATTTGTGAGGTGCATCAAGGTTCCTGCGGTCGCCGCCAGTTCAGCAAAGACTCCCATGTGTTCACCCCTCATGTCTGTGCTACCATACGAAATGACGATTCTTCATGTTGTAGGTGATGCACTATGTAGGGGATTAAGGCTCTTCCATTGGCCGCGATGATCGCAATGGTAGTCCTGTCATTCGCGAACCTGTTCGGGCTCAGCATCGCTGGGCTGTCAGTCGTTCTTGGAGTGGTGGCCTTCTTCGTCAACAATGCCATCGAGAAGGGGCCGGACGTGGACAGCGGGCTCGGCATCAAGTCAATTGGGGCGCAGCTGAGAAACAGTGGCATCTGGTTTTGGATCCTGCTGCCCAGGATCACGGACGCAGTCCGCATAGTGATCTCGGAGCTGTTCCTTCCTCAATACGTGGAGTTCGAGGCCGCGCGGGCGGGAGCCTTTGTGCCTATCGAGCTCAGCGTGTCTTCGGTTCTTCAGTTCCTGGTATTCGCGCTGGGCGAGGAGATCGCCTGGAGGGCATTCTTCCAGCGACAGCTGAGTAACGTATGGCCGGTGGCGCCTGTGCTGCTCATTTCGTCGCTGCTGTTCTCCATCGGCCACCTTAGCACGGGAAACCCCGTCGTGGTCGTGTTCGGAGTATCGTTCGTGTTCATCAACAGCGTTCTGTACGGCGTCGTGTACCACAAAACAGAGAGCGCATGGATCAGCACCGTATCGCACTTCGCTGCGAACGTCTTTGAGCTCGTCGTGATGGTGCTCTTGCTGCTGTAGTGCCTTTGTGACGAGGCCTGCAGATGTTGTGTATTCCCGTGCCATAAGCAGCATTATCGGCCAGACTAGACGAGGCCGGGGCCTGGCCCGTTGATACGGGTTGCCGCCTACGGCAGCGCGCGCCGGCGAACCCGGCGTGATTGCCGGGCCACAGCTGACGTTTCAGCAGGTCATTGGGGTACGGTCGTATCCATGCGAACGTGGGCGAGTCGTGCAGACCACCGCCCTGCCTCGTTCGCGCGACATGTCTGTTGAGCCAATGAACCGACCGTATTCCTGAGTGCCACTCAATTACCTCGGCCACATAACGCGTCCGAGCCACAAGATACCCACGATGGCAACCACATGTAGGATCCACCAACCAGGCCTCAAGAAGGCCCACGTCGTGCCGGCAACCAAGTCGCGGCTTCCTACCTCATCAACCATATGATTCACCTCCACAGATGGGATGCCCTAGTCGAATGATATCTATGCCAATCGTAAGGCTCATTGCCGATGCGGCTGACGTACCCATAGAGTGATGGTGTAGCCCCGAGTTCATTGGGATCGACGATTGCCGGGTAGATGTATCTGGCCATGAATCCAGGCCCGCGGTCGCTATCGCAGGCCGAGTTTCCCGTTTCTTGCGGGAAGGTCATCGCCGTGCGAAAGTCTGTCGTTGTCCTTGGCATCGTTCTCATCTTGGGAATCGCTGCGATGCCGGCCGCTTCGGCGGTCACACAGACCCAACGGTTCGTCAGCATTTTGCGGGCCACCGGGTTCGAGACAGAGTTACCAGAAGGCGGCCGTTGGATTGCGAGTTATCCATACAAAGACATCTGCGCAATCGCTCGGATAGAGTTCCCTAACACGCCTTGGGAATCATCAAAAGGCCGAGGGTTGGAACGGCTCGGGCGTACAGGATTACTGGCGTGTCAAAAACATACGACACCAGGATGGGGCTATGTTGCTGAGCCACAGCAGTCATCTTTCCGTCCCTCACCACGCCCCCGGATCTATCTCCGGATTCATCCCTGGGTCTACTCCTGGGCCTACCCCCGAGTCTATCCCAGGCCCCGGTGCGATTCCAATTTGAGCGATCCCAAATCGGGGCTGACGGCGGACTACCTCGACTAGCCGGGATTGCTCCCGGCCTGTGGTATTCGTTGTCGCCGGCTCATGAACCACCCCAGGCAGGCGATATTAAGGACAGCCGTCACAACGTGATCTGCCACCAGCGCCCAGACTGCTCCGAGGACCCCCTGGGCGGGCACCATTGTGTATATCAGGATGCATCGAGTGAGATTGCCGGCGAAAACGCTGACCGCGACTGACGCTACGTGGCCTAGCCCGTACAGGACTCCGCTGGAGACCATGCCCAGGTAGACAAAGGGCGCCGCCACTGACAGAGGGCGTATGAGCGGGGCAATGTGGGGAGCGCTGTAGAGGATTCGTCCGATATGGCCAGGAACCAGTGCGAACATGCCTGCAAACACCACGCCTACGGCTCCGGCCATCCAAGACGCTTTGCGCAGCAATTCGAGAACCTTGTCTTTCCGGCCTGCGCCCATCCGTTCTGCTACGGCTGGGGTCACCACCTGTATGACTGGGCCTACCAGCAACATGGGCAGGTAGAGTAGGGGCGCGACCATTCCGGTTACCTCGCCAAACGCCTGAGCCGCGCCGGATTGTGTGAAACCGGCGCCTTGAAGCTGACGGGGGACCAGCGCTGCGTTGACCAAGCTGATGAGGCTATTGAGCAGTCCGGATATCATTGCCGGGATACCCAGTCTGAGCAGGGCCCTTGCGTGTCCTGAGTCTCGACCTGGCCTGCCTGGAGGCAGTCTTCTTGAAAGCAGTGGTTCGCCTGGACTCCTGTTAGCCATCACAGATCGCGTTTTGAGCCCAAGAACGGCGAGAGAGCCGAGCTCTCCGATGATCATCCCGCCGACCATGGCCGCGGCCGCCGGCGCCATTCCGAAAGGAAGGAATACTGCTAGCATAGCCAGAGCGCCGGGCACCCGCAGCGCAGCCTCGACGATGTTGGCTCCGGCCAAAGAGGGCGTTGCGCCGAATCCACGAACGAGGCCTCTGAGAATGGACGAGATGGTCGCCGGGATTAGCAGCAGTCCGAGGCAGATGATGGAGAGTGTGAGCCTGGTGTCTTTGAAAAGGAAGGTTGCGAGGTGGGGCGCCCCGAAGCATAGGAGCAGACCCGCCGCCGGACCCGACATCATTGCAGCCATCACTGCGGACCTCGCGTAGGCGCGGGCTTCCTCAGGGCGCCTGTGACCGAGGCTATCGGCAATGAGCCTCACCGCTGCTACGTGGAAACCCATTGAGGCGACACCAGAAGCCAGGCGGTAAACGGGCATGGCCATCTGGAACAGCCCCAGCGCCTCCGGCCCGGCCACTCGCACAATGACAATGTGATACACTGCACCGATTCCTCTGGTCACTGCGCCCGCCAGAGCCAGCGTCACGGCGCCCGCAACAAGAGTTCGCTTCCCGCCCTTCGCCATTTCGAGACCCACCATCCTGCCTATTGATGGCTATTCGGGGGCGAGGTGGGGTAGACCAGGCGTGGGCAGGGCAGGGTAGAGCAGAATAGAGCAGGGCAAGATAGGGCTGCGTATGCTCCATCGGTATCAGCTCGCGGATTCTGCCCCCTGCGCGGAGCAGAAGCGCGTTGATATCCCCATGAGCATGGATGCGTATGGTCCGGATTGCCACGATGACCTCGAGAAAGCTGTAGACGACCGGTTGGAGCTTACACCTGATGTCATACGCGAAATGGAGATCAAGCAGAAAGGAAGGGACAGCTTCGAGCGGTAGTTCTTCAAGCGACGAGCGATAGGCAGTAGCAAAGCCATTGATGAAGCCATCTGACATCGGCATCGGCTGGCGGTCTCGCCGCTCTGGGCCGATGGGAAAATCTAGGTGTCGATTTTATGAACGCATTTTTGGAGATGTGTCGACAAAATGGACGATAGGTGGTGCATAATCGAACGCATAGACGTATAGAGCGTCCGAGACGGAGAGTGTCTGCTATATAAACCCATTTAGTCTAACGGAAGACGGCACATATTGCCATAAGGACCCACACGCCAGACATATCATCCCATCACCTGCTGTTGCCACTACCAGATAACCCCATCGCCCGCCTTTATACGGATATGCGTTGCGATATACATCAGCGATCGTCCGGATTCGCGACAGATCCGCAAAAACCCGTCGATAATATGAACTGATGTCAAAAGGCCAGGTAAAACGGCATTTGGCGGCGAACGCCGGCGAACGTCCAGCGTACTGCGCATATACATTGCCCACCATCGAGTCCGAATCCTTCATCCTCACATTAATCGCCAGTAGCCGGGGAAACAGCGCCCACGCGTCGCGTCGGTCTCGACATCAGTACCAAGTCGTTCGGGACTGATGTCGACAGCAGTACTGAAGGATCGCGCCATACTGGCGCCGAACGTTTCGATGACGTCTAGACAGTCAGGCACTTCCCGCCGAGGCCGGAGGGGTTCTACCTTGCGGATGGAGGTCAGGAAGATGAGTCGGCGCAGGGAACAAGCTCAGTTTCGTCTTGACCCGGGCGATGTCAAGGATCTTCCCGAATGCGAGATCGCGGCTATCTTGAGGGGAGCGGACGACCTGATCACGCAGGGCGGTCGGACGATGCTGACGAAGGTTCTCAAAGGATCGCGGGATAAGAAGGTCCTCAAACTTGGTCTCGATCAAAGCCCAGTGTATGGCCATTATTCGAGCCTGTCGCAGGCTGACATCCTGGCGCGAATTGACTGGGTGATTAGCAGTGGCTACCTC
>CAYZHL010000013.1:0-6900 GCA_964478095.1 uncultured Clostridia bacterium
ATGGAGGGCAAGGCCAGGCCCGATTACGCCAGATGCGTCGACATGTGTGCGAGTGCAGCCCAGAAGGAAATGGTGGCGCCGTCGCTCATCGCGATAATCGCGCCCATTCTGGTCGGCGTGCTGCTGGGCCCGGATGGCGTTGGAGGTCTGCTTGTCGGCACGGTAGTAACCGGCTTCCTGCTGGCCGTCATGATGGCCAACGCCGGCGGCTCATGGGACAATGCCAAGAAGTATATAGAATCCGGGCAGTACGGCGGAAAGGGTTCTGATGCCCACAAGGCCGGAGTGGTGGGCGATACCGTGGGCGACCCGTTCAAGGACACCTCGGGCCCCTCGCTCAACATACTGATCAAGCTCATATCAATGGTGTCTATAGTGTTCTCGTCGGTGATCGTCACACTGTCGATTATCAAGTAGACGCTGCGTATACGCACGTCTCTTATTAGGTTTAGCCACATGAACCGGCTCCTGCTCATTGCAAGCGGGAGCCGGTTTACGCCATATGACTGTGAATAAACACCCAGCCTGCGAACACGCAAGATTCGAGATGTTTAGAAGGAAATCGACACACAGCGTTGAATGGTTGCCTTAGCGACCGCAGCCACAGACACGCACTTGTAGTGCTCGCGATCTATGAAGCAGTGACTATCATTACTTAGGGGGTTCAGATTGTGCACGTGTCGCGAAAACGGAGTCTTCTCATCGGTTTGTTGTTGATGGCCGTAATCGTCGCGTGTTCAGGCATTGGCCTGGCGGAGGAGTACGTTCTTTCGGACAACACGAAGGCTGTGTACGAAAAACTCATGGCCACGCCGGCGGTAAAGAAGGGGCTTGATTTCCTGTTTGCCGACGATGCCAATACCCTTGCGGAGCAGATAGAGATCTGCCAAATCCCTGCGCCTCCATTCAAGGAGGAGGTTCGCGCAGCGGAATACATGAAGCGCCTTGCGGCACTTGGCCTAAAGGATGTTCAGAAGGACGCTGAGGGCAATGTATTCGGGATTCTTCCCGGAACCGGGAACGGCCCCAAGCTACTAGTCTGCGCTCACCTCGACACCGTGTTCCCTGAGGGGACCGATGTCACCGTAAAGGTGAAGGACGGCAGGTACAGCGCGCCCGGCATCGGCGATGATACCCGCGGTCTTGCAGCGCTCCTGTCGGTTATTCGCGCTTTCAATGAGACCGGCATCAAGCCCGTCGGCGACGTCATCTTCTGCGGAAACGTAGGCGAAGAGGGGCTCGGCGATCTCAGGGGCGTGAAAGCGCTGTTCCGCGATCATAAAGACATCGATGGGTTTATTACGGTGGACGGAGACGGAGCAGGATGGATTCTCTATCTTGCGACAGGCAGCCATAGGTACGAGATAACCTTCAACGGCCCTGGCGGCCATAGCTTCGGCGCATTCGGTCTGCCCAGCGCAATCCACGCTATGGGACGTGCTATCGCCAAGATCGGCGATCTGCAGACGCCCAAGGAGCCCAGGACGACCTTCACAGTGGGGGTTGTCGAGGGTGGCACCTCTATCAACTCCATCGCGGCTCAGGCCAAGATGTGGGTGGATATGAGGTCCAACGAGCTGCCTCCGCTTCTTGCAATTGAAAAGGAACTGCTCGCTGCAGTGAAGCAGGCTGTCGTTGAGGAGAACGCCAGATGGAACAGTGACAAGATCACTGTCGATATCAAGATGGTGGGCGACAGGCCTGCGGGGACCCAACCTGCCGATGCCAGCATAGTGCAGGCTATGTACGCGGCGACAGTTGCTCTTGGCATAGAGCCGGAGCTTGAGGGCCCTGCCAGTACCGATGCGAACCTTCCCATCAGCCTCGGCATTCCCGCGCTATGTATCGGCGGCGGAGGAAGAGGGGGTAACGGTCACGCGTTCGACGAGTGGTATGAGAACGTTGAAGCCTACCTTGGGCCGCAAAACGTCTTCTTGACCATACTAGGTCTCGCTGGAGTCGACGGCGTGACGCAGCCTCTTCTCGAGGTTCGCGCCAAGTAGCTTCTTTTTCATGCCTACTGTCTCCGGCATGACCTCTGATCCAGTCTGCGATGGAGGGATGCCGGAGACTGGTAGGAGCTAGCTCTGTGGCTTGCGGTCACACCAAGCGCTGAGTACCACTGAGGAAGCTTCATCGGGTCAAGAGGGAGGGCAACTGTTGGATGAAACTCTGGGTTAAGATCCTAATCGGGTTCGCTTTGGGCGCGATCGTCTGCCTTATAGTGGGGCGTTCCATAGCAGTGATCAAGCCGCTGGGCGATCTCTTCATCAGGCTCATCAAGATGTTGATTGTGCCCATGGTATTCTGCTCACTGGTCGTTGGCGCGAGCAGCATAGGCGACCTTAAGAAACTGGGCCGAGTCGGCGGCAAAACGGTGCTATACTTCTTGTTGACCACCGCATTTGCAATAACTCTGGCGATCCTGCTGTCCTTGATGATCGATCCAAGCGCTGGATACGTAATCGGCGAAGTGGGAACATATGAAGCGAAGCCGATGCCGAGCATCGCTACTACGTTCCTTAACATGGTGCCGACCAACCCCATTAACGCCGCAGCGACTGATAACATCCTTCAGATCATCGTGTTTGCGCTGTTCATGGGGATTGGGATTTCGCTCTTGGGCGAGAAAGGCAAGCCGGCCCTAGCATTCTTCGATAGCGTTGCGGAGATCATGTACAAGATTACTGCCATAGTGATGGGCTTTGCGCCGATAGGCGTGTTCGCCCTGATTGCGTGGGTCACAGGCACTAGCGGGGCCGATGTACTGCTGCCCCTTGCCAAACTGATATTCGTAGTCTATCTGGCCACCGCCCTGCATGCTGTCATAGTGTACTCCGGAGCGGTGTACATGTGGGCAAAGATGAGCCCGATCACGTTCTTCAAGGGATTCTTCGAAGCCATGGCGGTAGCCTTCAGCTCATGCTCCAGCAGCGCGACGCTGCCCATCTCGATGCGGTGTGCTCAGGAGAATCTGGGCGTGTCCAAGGAGATCTCCAGCTTCGTTCAGCCGTTGGGCGCCACCATAAACATGGACGGTACCGCCATTTACCAGGGCGTGTGCGCCATATTCATCGCACGGGTATACGGTATTCCCCTTGGCCTTCCTCAGTATCTGATGATCATCCTCACAGCCACTTTGGCCTCTATCGGAACAGCCGGTGTGCCGGGCGCCGGGATGATCATGCTGAGCATGGTCCTGCAGACGGTAGGACTGCCGATAGACGGCATCATGCTGGTAGCTGGCGTGGATCGTATACTCGACATGGCCAGGACCTGCATGAACGTGACGGGCGACGCTGCCGGCGCGGTGGTCATTGCGGCATCCGAAGGCGAACTGGCGGCGATGCCCGGGGGCAAGACCGCAGTCGCTAGGTAGCTGCAGGAATCAGCGGTGTCCGGCCCAGACAGCCGGAACCTGAATATGAGCGAAGGAAGTGTTAATCGCAATGCAGCGCAGGAATATTTGCGTTGTTACCCTAGTCGCGATGTTCCTCCTGGCCGTTGCTGCGTCGCCGGCTTTCGCCGACTGCACAAGCGTTGTTGTCGGCCGCAAGGCCTCGGCCGATGGCTCGGTCCTCCTTGGCCACAACGAGGACAACGGCGGACGGATCATCATGCCGCAGTATGTCGTGCCCCGCATGACACACGAACCCGGCGAGGTCATTCGGTTTGAGAACGGCGGAACCACTCCGCAAGTGCCGGTAACCTGGGGATTCATCTGGTCGCAAACGCCCGGCGCTTCCTTTAGCGACTACTTCGTCAACGAGTGGGGCGTCGCAGTGGCCAGCGATAACTGCGGCTCCACAAGGGAAGACGGCTACGACAAGCTTGTGGCCAACGGCGGCATCACGGATGGCGGAATCGGCTACCACATACGCCGGATCGTCGCTGAGCGCGCTACGACCGCACGCGAGGGCGTAGAGATTGCCGCAAGACTGGTCGAGGAGTTCGGCTACACAGCCGGCGGACGTTCCTATCAGATCTGCGACTCCAAGGAAGGCTGGCTTATGCACATAGTTCGCGGGAAGCACTATGTGGCGCAGAGAGTACCTGACGACCAGGTAGTCATCATCCCCAACTGCTATGTGATCCGCGAAGTTGATCTCAACGACAAAGAGAACTTCATCGCGTCTCCGGATCTGATTGACTACGCCGTAGCTCGTGGGTGGTACGATCCGGCCAGCGGCAAACCTTTTGATTTCGCAGCAGCCTATAATGTTCCACCTACCGGAAAGACGTTGGAGCGAGGGTATGACAGCCGGCAGTGGATCGGGCAGAAACTCATAACCGGCGTTACCCCGAGCACGACTCCTCTTCCGTTCGCCGTTACGCCTGCCGAGAAGATGACGGTAGCGGATGTCATGGACGTTCTGAGCAACCACTACGAGGGCACGGAGTACGACAAGACCAATGGATACCAGACATCGCCCCACTGGACTGACGAGCGGGTCATATGCACGAGCTCGACTCAGGAAAGCTCTGTCACTGTGCTGCGCGACGGGGTACCTGATCCGATTAAGGCGGTATGTTGGCGCACCAACGGTCGGCCTTGCGCGGGCCCATATATCCCCTGGTACCTTGGGATGACATCTGTACCCGAAGGCTACAACTGGATGGAGCCGGTTGTAGGAAACTCCATTCAGTTCGCGCCTCACAGCGCGCTATACGACTACGATTCCACCAAGGCGTGGTGGGTGTTCCAGGACCTGCAGAATGCAGTAGACGGGCAGTATGGGAAGGCCATTGGCCGAGTCCAGCAGGTATGGAAGGATTTCCAAGATGAGATCTTCGCGGAGCAGCCTGCAGTAGACGCGATAGTCACACGTCTGGCCGCAGTGGATGAGCAGTCCGCCAAGGAGTTCGTCACGCAGTACACCAACAGCCTGACCACTAAGGCTGCTGCTATCGCCAAGGAACTCACCCGCGAACTCGTCACCGCTGATCTGCACATCGAAGCCAAGGCGGTTCGCCTAGCAAGCGAGGGTGTGTTCACCGCCAGCTTGCTGAGCTCTGAGACATTCGACGCCAGCAAGGTCAACTATGCAGATGTGGCAGTAGGACCGGGTTACCGGAATCCGAGGACCTGGGTACCTGCAGACAACGGGAGACTCGCCGACGTCAACGGCGATGGCCGGCCTGATCTCGTTATGGAGTTCTCCATCCCGGCAATGGCCAAGATCGTGGGCGTTGCCTGCTACACCGATGTGTGGCTGAGGGCCCTCACTGATTCCGGCGAGCCGGTTGTAGCACGCGGACTAGTGAGTTTCGTAAAATAACTAAGGTAGCGGCTTGAACCTAAGGTGTCGGCCCCGTGGCAACCCGCGCGGCCGGCACCTTTCTGATAGGGCACGCGACCTCATCTCACGCGCTGGGAGGAGTGACTTTGGCCACTAGTCTTCATCGGAAAACCGCTGTCTGGGCGATGCTCGCCATAGTCATGGCGACTACGTGGTCTTCCGTCGGTCGGGCGCAGGAAGGCGCATATACCTTGACCCCCGTGATCGAGTCATCCTACAAGCGGCTCGCAGCGGACCAATCCGTTCAGAGCGCGCTGCAGTTTCTGGCGCATACCGAGCCGGCGCCGGGCGCCGAAGTGAACGCCCTGTTCTACCAGAGCCTTCTTCTTGACGCGGGGCTTGAGCATATCCGCGTAGACAAGGCAGGCAGTGTGTTGGGAACCCTGAAAGGCGCCAAAATGGGTGATACGGTAGTCGTCGCGTGCGGCGCCAGGGACGTTCCGGCTCTTCTCTTGGTGATACGAGCGTTCAGAGTGTCGGGCGTGCGCCCCGTTGTAGACGTAGCGTTCGTATGCAGCCCGCATGTATGGACCATGGCAGACGCCGACGCGATCAGTACTCAGTCGTTAGTGCGCATGTTCGACAGTGTCGGGGCGTTCATCTCCTTGGGTGATGAGGAGACGGGCGCCATCGCCTATCCGCTCGAAGGCTACGTTAGCCCTGAGGCCGCCCGACGGGGCCTGGCGGTTCAGGCTGCTTACGCTGCTCACCAGGCGCTGGGTGTTGACCCGGTCGTTCAAGGGCTATCGGGCGGCAGCATCGCTGTGCCTTTAGGCATCCCCGCAATCCGAACGGGACTGGGCAGCAACGTAGTTGGGCCCCAGAGCGTATTCATGACGATAGTCGGCATCGCAGGCGCAAACGGCGTTACCACTCCCTTTGTCACGTGGTCCAGCGATCCATGCACCTGAGGCGATTAGCGCTGAGCTGTATGCTCAGTCTCCAGAAGCCTTGTGGGATTCAAGCGCGGTCAGATCGGAGCCCTGTTGGATTGGAGCCCCGTCGGATTCCGTGCCCGCGTCGTCTTGCAGCGCCCTACGTCTTCCGGACACGACAGGATCCCAGTCGCCGAAGTCGAGCCGAACAGGGCCTAGCCTAGCTTGCTGGGAAACCGTACGGTGTTTCAGCTAGCCCGCCGGAATACCGTCGTTACGCGCACCCCTGCCGGTCTGCGCTGTGCTGGGGTGCGTGTTTGTATTGTGAGCAATAGCAACTGGAGAAGCGAGTAGACATCGCCAGGCGAGATAGTGAGCGGGAAAATGGCTTCCTCCCCGATCATTGCGGTGAGTTGGCGGCTGAGGGCATCATTGCCTTCGGGCAAAACGGCTGGAGCTGGCATATTGTCGGTTTCTGAGCGTATCCCTCGGCGGATACCCCCGGGGGTATATCACTGAGCCACGGCAGTCATCTTTCTGTCCATCAGCACGCCCACGGATCTACCCCCGGACCCATCCCGAGGTGTATTGCTGGAGCTGCTCCGGATCTATCCCCGGATTCATCCCTGGGTCTATTCCTGGACCTATCCGCGGGCCTATCGCTTAACCTATCCGCGGGGTCTATTCCTGGACCCGGTGCGATTCCATCTGCTTAGGCTGTGGCC
>CAYZHL010000013.1:6910-13654 GCA_964478095.1 uncultured Clostridia bacterium
GTGTCGTACGTATGAGGCTTTACAGGCCTGTTGTGCTCGTAGTTCTGGATGGGTGGGGAGTGGCTCCGCCTGGCCCCGGCAACGCAATTCGACTGGCGCGCACCCCGAACTACGACAGATTCGTGGGCCAATTCCCGTCAACTACCCTGCCTGCCCACGGCCGTGCTGTGGGGCTGCCCGAAGGTCAAATGGGTGGGTCGGAGGTGGGCCACCTCTGCCTGGGTGCAGGCCGCATCGTATATCAGGACCTAAGCTATCTGAACCGTATGATCGAGACCGGCGAGTTCCAGACAAACCCTGTGTTGCTCCAGGCGATGAACCGGGCTGCACAGGGGGGCAAGGCCCTGCATCTTCTGGGGCTCGTTTCTCCTGGAGGCGTACACTCACACCAGGATCACATATACACGCTCGTTCAGATGGCGCGCGAAGCCGGAGTTGCCCGGGTGTACATTCACGCGTTCCTTGACGGACGGGATGTGCCGCCCGCCAGTGCCCTGGAATTCCTGGACGAGCTCGAAGATAGACTGAGTCAGCTGCGCCTGGGCAAGATCGCCACCGTAAGCGGCCGTTACTACGCCATGGATCGCGACACCCGCTGGGACCGGGTAAAGGCCGCATGGGACGCTATGGTGCATTCGCTCGGCCGGACCGCTCGCTCGGCGCGTGAGGCGGTAGAACAGTCATACGCCGAGGGCGTGACGGACGAGTTCGTCTTGCCCACGGTGATCGTGGACGAGCATGAATCCCCGGTGGGCCCGGTGCGCGACGGCGACTCCGCGATATTCTTCAACTTCCGGGGCGACCGCGCCCGCGAGCTGACGCGGGCGTTCAACCTGGACGAGTTTGACGGGTTCGAACGCGGACGGCGCCCGAAGGTCAACTTCGTATGTATGATGAAGTACCTGGACGCCGACATTCCGGTGGCCTTCGCCACCCCTGAACCCCACGATGGGCTGGCCGAGACCCTCGCGAAAGAGGGAAAGACCCAGCTGCACTTGGCCGAGACCGAGAAGTTCGCTCACGTTACTTTCTTCTTCAACGGCGGTCGCGAGCAACCATTGCCGGGCGAGGATCGTATCCTGATTCCGTCGCCGCGGGTAGCCACATACGACCTGGCTCCCGAGATGAGCGCCAGGGCCATTGCCGCCGAAGCTGTTGACAAGATCGGGTCAGGCAAGTACGATTTCGCTGTTATCAACTTCGCCAATGGCGACATGGTGGGCCATACGGGCAAGCTTGCCCCGGCGATCGCCGCGGTGGAGACTGTGGATGAGTGCGTCGGGAAGGTTTGGAACGCCGTAGAAGCTGCGGCGGGGGCTATGATCGTCACTGCTGATCACGGCAACGCCGATGAGATGTTCGACCATGTTTCCGGGCAGCCTAGCACTGCCCACTCCCTGAACCCGGCGCCGTTCATATTGGCCGGAACGGACGCACAGAAGCTGCGCGAAGGCGGAGACTTCGGTGATGTGGCCCCCACCGTTCTGGAACTCCTGGGCATTCAGCCGCCGGCCGCCATGACCGGAAGGTCGCTGATCGCCGGATAAGGGGCGTAACGAAATTCCACGCTGGCAAAGCTATGCGCCATGGCCCTGAGCTGCAGGTAAGTTCCCACTGCCGCCGCGGCGACATGAGTTTGCCTGCTCAGTGCATCGAGGGCCCGGGGGCGATCGGAAAAAACGACCACGTTCCGCGCGCGGATGCGTTTCGTGACTATCAGCCCCTGCAACATCGCGGCGAGAGCCGCAATGGAAGCAGCAGGACCGGATCCTGCGTGGGCGCCGGGCTCTAGCACAAGGTGCCGGACATCTTCAGCCAGCACTCTGCCTGAGCTGCTCTGAACGAGCAGAACGGCCTTCCACCCGTCGCCCGATTCAGGCGGCAATACTGTAGTGTAGACGTGGACCGGGTTTTTCACCCTATGTCGACCTCCCTTCGCACGTTTTGGCTTAGCCGAACAAGTGTTCCCTGTACAGACAATAACACGAACATATGTTCGTGTCAAGTATTGGCCCTGCGCGTACCAGTAACCGCCGAGCGGCGGGCACGAAGGAGAAACGATATCCAGTGTCAAAGACCCAAGATAACGGCTCGGATCTGCTCAACATCCCTCTGGAAGAGTTCGATGCTCCACTCTTCCAGACGCTGCTCGGTTACGTCCAGCAGCACGCACTGCGTTTTCACATGCCGGGCCACAAGGGCGGCCTCGGTTTTCCACCGGAGGTAGCCGAAGCATTCAGGCGCAACGTGCTCGCCATCGATGTCACTGAAACACGCGGGATGGACAACCTGCACCTGCCGTCGGGCTGTATCAAACAGGCGCAGGACCTGGCAGCCCATACATTCGGCGCTGACAGGACGTTCTTTTTGACCAACGGGACCACCGCGGGAGTGCACGCCATGATAATGACTACATGCAAGGAGGGCCAGAAGATCGTCATACCCCGCGATGCGCACCTGTCGGTGATAGGCGGAGTGATTCTGGCCGGCCTCGAGCCCGTTTTCGTCTATCCTGACGTCGATCCGGAGTGGGGGGTCAGCGTCGGAGTGCCGACGAGCGAATACGAGCGAGCGCTATCGGAGTATCCCGATGCCAAGGCGTGCTTGATCACCAGGCCCAACTATTACGGCATGGCGGGCGACCTTGCGGGCCTTGTCGATCTTTGTCACAACCACGGTATTCCGCTGCTGGTGGACGAGGCGCACGGACCCCATATTCATCTGCATGAAGCGATGCCGAGATCCGCGCTGAGCTACGGCGCCGACATGGTAGTGCAGAGCACGCACAAGACGCTGGGTTCATTCACTGGCAGCAGCATGCTGCACATAAAGGGTGAACGCATACATCCTGACCGTGTCCAGCGAATGCTGGCCATACTGCAATCTACGAGCCCGTCGTACCTGCTGATGGCCTCCATCGACATAACCGCCACTCTGATGCGGCTACGCGGGCATGACCTGATCGAGCATGCAATCAGGTTGTCCGACAGAGCGCGGGAGAGGCTCTCGCAGGCGCCCGGGGTACGCGTATTGTCCAGGCCCGTAATGGACAAGTGCAAGCTGAGCGTGTCCATGATCGAGCTGGGCCTGGCCGGATTCGAGCTGAAGAACAGGTTGATGGACGAGCACAACGCCCGGGTCGAGCTGGCCGACTTCGAGAACATCATCGCTTTTGTAACCTACGCCGATACTGAGCACGACGTGGATGCTCTCGTGGACGCGATCCTCCAGGTCGCCGAGGAGGCTCGCGCCGAGAGAACCGTTAATGGTCCATCGCCCCGGAAACCGGGCGACCAGGCCAGATTCACAGAGCACCTGTTTGCCCCGGCTGAGCGGGCGATGCTGCCTCGCCGGGCCACTCTGGCCGCACACGAACTGGCGCGGTTGTCAGATGCGCCCGGTCGTGTGTGCGCTGAGGTCGTGGCGCCTTACCCACCAGGCATACCCATGCTGTATCCGGGGGAAGTAATCGACCAGAGCCATCTGGAGATCATCCGAGAGGCAATGTCGCTCGGAGCGGTGTTCAGAGGACTGGCAACCGGCCCTGATGGAGATCTCGTCGTCACCGTGGTGAAAGCTGGGAAGAGCTGATGTCAAAAGGCGTGTTCATTACTTTGGAAGGCCCGGACGGCTGCGGCAAGAGCACCCAATCCCGCATGCTTCGCGATGCGCTGGCGGCCGCGGGCTACGATGTAGTGCGTACCTTTGAGCCGGGCGGCACCGCGATCGGCCGCCGGATACGCGAGATTATTCTGGACACCAAGTCCGGCGGAATGTGCGGAATCACCGAGTTTTTACTGTACGCGGCGGACCGTGCACAGGATGTACACGAGGTGATAATGCCGGCGCTGGCTGCGGGACGGATTGTTGTAGGCGACAGGTTCTTCGATTCCAGCATTGCCTATCAAGGCTACGGTCTGGGCATGGATGTGGAGGCCGTACGCGCTGTGAACGCAATCGCCACGCGCGGCCTCATCCCCGACCTTACCGTGCTGCTCGACATAGATCCGGCCAAGGGCGTTGCCCGTGCAACAGGCAACCGCGACGCCGACAGAATCGAACGGCGTGAACTTGAGTTCCATGCCGCGGTGCGCGACGCGTACCTGCAGATGGCCGCAAGCGAGCCGAACAGATTCAGGGTTATGGGTGTGGACAATCGCTCCGTTCAACAAGTGCACGCAGCCATATGCCATGAGGTCTTTGAGTTCTTGGCAACCTCGGAGAGCTCGGCGCGCGACCAGTGTCGGCCGGGCGCACGGGAGGTATAGGTTGATGCGTCTGCCTGAAATAATTGGCCAGGACGATGCGATGCGCATCTTGGATGCCGAAATCCGGTCGGGCACGATGTCCCATGCGTACTTGCTATGGGGTTGGCGTGGGAGCGGGCGTACTCTTCTCGCACGTAGGCTGGCGTTGGCTGCAAACTGCTCGCTAAAGAGCCAGGCGCCGCCAGGGTCGTTTCTCTGGTACTGCGGCGAGTGCGCCAATTGCGCGAAGATCGTGGGCGGCGTGCACCCGGATTTTTCGGTGATTGCCCCGTCCGGCGCCAGCATCAAAATCGCCCAGATCAGGGAGATGCAATGGCGAATATCGCTTAAGGCCAACGAATCGGAGCTCAAGACCTGGCTGATAGACGATGCGGAGCAGATGACTGAAGACGCGCAGAACTGCCTGCTGAAGGTGCTTGAGGAACCGCCGGGGCGGTCGCTCATAATCCTGGTTGCGCAGGATCCGCGCATGATGCTGCCGACAATTGCGTCGCGCTGCCACAGCATAAGGTTGGGCGCGGTGGAGATGGGCGCCATAGCGGAATGGGCAGGTCGGGAACTTCGCCTGCCGCCTGAGCGCGCCCGGTTTCTGGCGGCGTTGTCGCAAGGTCTGCCGGGACGCCTTTTCAGCCTGGCATCGGACCACGACTACTTCACCCTGAGGGACTCAATAATATCAAAGGTGCGCACTGTGATGTGGTGCGGCGACGGAAAGCTTGCGCTCGACGCCTCAGAAGGTTTGCTGGATGAACTGAAGAAGGCCCGTGCACGGGCGCAGGACGCGGATGACTCAGGGGAAGCGATGGCTCGGGAGACGCTTGAGATAGCTTCCCCGACCGGGGCGTGCGACTGTGTGGCCGGGTGGTTTCGGGATCTGTTTGTGCTCAGCCTGACTGGAGACAAGGACCTTATCATCAATCGCGATTACATGGATGCCCTTGAAGAGGACGCGACCCGCGGTTCGCCTGCCCTGTTCGGCAAGTGGACGATTCGTGTGATGCAGACCGCGCGCGCCCTCGAGGCCAATGTCAATCCCAGGCTAGCCATGGACGATCTCATGCTCTGCCTGGCTTTGGCGCGATGAACGCAACGAAAAGGTGGCCAGATTATGGTCTGTGTTGTTGGTGTTAGGTTTAAGAAGGCCGGCAAGATTTACTATTTCGACCCTAACGGGCATGAGCTTGGTCCGGGCATGGGCGTGATAGTGGAGACGGCGCGCGGTACAGAGTACGGCGAGGTTGTCGTGGGGCCCAAGCTTGTTCCTGAGGATGATATCGTTCAGCCTCTCAAACAGGTGCTCAGGGCGGCCACATCCGACGATAAGCGCCAGGTGGAGGAGAATCAGAAGAAGGCCAAGAGGGCCTTCGACATTGGCCTGGCGAAGATCGCCGCACACAACCTGCCCATGAAGCTCGTGGATGTTGAATACACCTTTGATGGCAGCAAGGTGATTTTCTACTTCACGGCCGAAGGAAGGGTTGATTTCAGAGAACTCGTCCGCGACTTGGCTTCGGTCTTCCGTACCCGAATCGAGCTGAGGCAGATCGGCGTGAGGGATGAGGCCAAGATGCTTGGAGGAATGGGGCCGTGTGGACGCGCTTTGTGCTGTGCCTCTTTTCTCGGCGATTTTGAACCGGTGTCGATACGAATGGCCAAGGAGCAGAACCTGTCTCTGAATCCCACCAAGATTTCTGGAATATGCGGCAGGCTGATGTGTTGCCTCAAGTACGAGGCATGTCCTCGAAGGCTATCCAAGGACGATCTGCCTGCGCCCGGCGTGAGGGTTGTCACCCCCATGGGTACGGGGAAGGTGCTGTCAGTGGACCCCGAGACGGTCAGCGTCACAGTGAGGCTCGACGACGGCCAGCGCACATCGCTGCCGGCTGCAGAAGTCGAACCTGAGAGCGAGGCGACCGAGTGAGATGGCGGGCGCGGCAGGGCGCGATGTGGTTGTGCATCCATACGAGCGCGTGGACGATTTGCAGCGTTCCGGGTTGGTGATAATCCAAAACCCCGCCAAACCTCGGTTTTCCATGGATGCAGTGCTGCTTTCCGAATTTGCCACCGTGAAGCAGGGAGATCGCTGCATCGATCTGGGCGCCGGCACCGGCGTGATTCCATTGCTGGTGTGGGCGCGGAGGGCGCCCGGCCGGATGGTGGGTGTGGAGATCCAGGCCGACATGGCCGATATGGCTCGCCGGAGCGTTGAGCTGAATGGCCTGTCCGACAAGATCGAGATCGTCCATGAGGATCTGAAGAACGCTGCCGACGTGTTCGGCGTCAGTTGCTTCGATGTGGTGCTGTCAAATCCGCCATACCTTCGGATGGATCGAGGAGCTCCCAGTGCCGAGCAGGAATTGGCCCTGTCAAGACATGAGGTAGCGTGCACGCTCGAGGACGTGACCAGCGTCGCCGGGAAGTTGCTTAAGAGCCACGGTCGGCTGGCGATGGTGCACCGTCCTGCCAGGTTGCCGGA
>CAYZHL010000013.1:13664-21185 GCA_964478095.1 uncultured Clostridia bacterium
CCTGCTCGCTGCAATGCGGGCATCCCGCCTAGAACCTGCGCGTCTTCGGTTCGTTCAGGCCAGGGCCGCCTCGCCTCCAATGATGGTGCTGGCTGAGGCGGTGAAGGACTCCAAGGTCGCCCTGGCGGTCATGCCCACGCTCGTGCTGTACGGGGAGGACGGCAACTACACTGATGAGATCAACCGCATATACTTCGGCTGACAGCAGAAGGCACCGCGCCGCAGCGCAAGTGCCTTCTGCTGTCGGACTGCTCAGAGTGTTCAATGAAGACGATGGGTTGGTCGCCCTAACCCACGCTCTTCATCAGATCGAAGCACTCCTTGCATATGTTCTTGTCCTTGAAGATGCGGATTCCGTCCGCATTGCCGCAGAAGATGCAGGCGGGCTCGTATTTCTTTAGAATGATCTTCTCTCCGTCAACGTAGATCTCCAGGGAGTCCTTTTCCGCGATCTGCAATGTTCTGCGAAGTTCGATGGGTATGACGACACGACCCAGTTCGTCCACCTTACGGACAATGCCTGTAGACTTCATTTCTGCAGCCCTCCTTCAGTGTGATCTCTAAGTGTCCCCTAGCAAAATAATAGTAGAGTTTCCAAGAGGAGTCAAGTGGCAAAGACACGATTTTCCGGCCGCTTTCTTGTCGCTTTGGACATACTGCCTCGGATTGTCACGCATTTCCGCCATCCTCGGCTGCAAGGCAGAGCGTTGCGAGGATGCTGTCGAGCGCCTCTACATGCTCGGCAGGCCGATGCTGCCGTTCGACTAGGGTGAACAGAACCCCCGTACGAAGATTGGTCAGGAATACGGCGCGCATGTCAGTCATGGGCGCCTGACGGTCGTATGACACGCCTTGCATGGTCACGTCGAATCCCGATAATCCGGCCAGTTCGATGCCGTCGGAATGGACCGTTACGCCTCTGCGGCCTGCCAGAAGGATGCTCCTTCCCAGAATGTCGATGGGAGTCACTGACGCCCCATCTAGCTGGAACACATCAATGAGCAGCTCGAAAGCGAGCCCCAGCTTATTGTAGGAGGAGACGCACAGGTGGCGAACGCCGCTGCCGTCGTTCCTTTCATACACCATGTAGCCTGCATCGCCCGGAATCGTGAAGCTGACGCCTTCGCGGAAATGTATGACTAGGTCCTGACCTTTCCATTGCGCCGAGGCCAGTGTCAGCGGCCCGAGCAGTTCGCTTCGCGGCGGGATCGAAGATGCTGAGGCCGAGACTGCGCCGAGTGGGGTCAGGGCCAGCGCCAATAGAGTGGCGACTCCCAAAGCCGCGACGATCGACGATTTGTGCTTCCGGTGTGGCGCCGTAATGGCCATTCCTTTCACCTCGGCACTAAAATACCACGTTCAGGAGGGAATTTCAACTGCAAGGGATTCCTTGACAGTGTGGAACCGCAGGGGATATAGTCGAGTTAGCCTGAAATCCGGCAGTTACACAGGAGGGCTTCTCATGAGTGGACGACCTTTCTACGTGACCACACCCATATACTACGTGAATGATCTGCCTCATCTGGGCCACGCTTACACCACCGTCGCGTGCGATGCACTGGCCAGGTACAAGAGGATGCGCGGGTATGATGTCATGTTCCTGACCGGCACTGACGAGCACGGGCAGAAGATTGAGCGCAAGGCCGTGGCGGAGGCGCATAGCCCGCAGGAATACGTCGACCGGATAACGGCAGCCTTCAGGGATCTCTGGAGTGAGCTGGACATATCAAATGACGGCTTCATCCGCACTACCGATCCCGCGCACATACGGGCAGTGCAACACGTGTTCCAGAAATTGTACGACGCGGGCGACATATATCTGGGTTCGTACGAAGGATGGTACTGTACTCCGTGTGAGACCTTCTTCCCCGAATCGCAGCTTAGGGAAGGGAATTGCCCCGACTGCGGGCGCCCGGTCGAGTGGTTGCAGGAGCAAAGCTACTTCTTCAGGCTGTCCAAGTATGGTGAGCCACTGCTCAGACATATAGAAGCGAACCCGGACTGCGGCCGCCCTGTGGAAAAAACCAGGGAAGAAAGCTACTTCTTCAAAATGAGCAAATACGCCGACCGATGGCTGGAATTTATCGAAGCGAACCCGGATTTCATCCAGCCCGCCAGTAGGCGTCATGAGATGGTCAACTTCATAAAGGGCGGACTGGAGGACTTGTGCGTGTCGCGCACCACCTTTACGTGGGGCATCCCGGTTCCGTTCGCCCCCGGCCACGTAGTGTACGTGTGGCTTGATGCGCTCGTGAACTACCTCACGGCCATCGGTTACGTAGACGATCCGGAGCGATTCGCGCGGTACTGGCCGGCCGATGTGCACGTTGTGGGCAAGGAGATCGTAAGGTTTCACTCGGTGATATGGCCCGCCGTTCTCATGTCGCTGGGATTGCCGCTGCCCAAATGCGTGTTCGGGCATGGCTGGTGGACTGTTGAGGGTGAGAAGATGTCCAAGTCCAAAGGGAACGTGATCAAGCCCAAGGAATACGCAGACGAATTCGGCGTGGATGCGCTTCGCTACTTTGTCCTGCGCGAGGCGCCGTTCGGCCAGGACGCGGATTTCTCCCGCATGTCCTTCATTTACAGGGTAAATGCCGATCTTGCCAACGATCTGGGCAATCTGCTGAGCCGAACTACTGCGATGATAAACAAGTTCGCAGGCGGCGCCATACCGGAGGCCGGCGAGTGGAATGACATGGACCGGGCCATTCCGGAGCTTGCCGGCGAAGCTATCGAGAAGGCGGCGGATGCTTTCGACAAACTTGACTTCCAGGAAGGTATGGCTCAGGTCTTCCGATTGGTCGATGCGGCCAACAAGTACGTAGACGACGCCGCTCCATGGGCGCTTGCGAGGACCGATGAGGGCCGACGCAGGCTTGGCACTGTCCTGTACAACCTGGCTGAGAGCGTTCGCATAGCCACCGTGGCGCTTTCTCCTGTGCTGACTCGGAAAGCGGCCGAGATTTGGGCGCAGCTTGGTCTTTCCGGCGATCCTTCAGATGCCGGATGGGACGCAACGCGCTGGGGCGGCATGGCGCCGGGCGCCCAGATTCGCCGGGGCGAACCTGTATTCCCCCGTTTCGATACGAAGTCCGAGGTTGCATCGGTATCGACAGGCAAACCGGCAGACAAGCCCGCGGATAAGCCTGCGGATAAGCCCACCGACAGGCCTGCGGAAAAACCTGCTGACAGGCCTGCGGAGAAACCTGGCGACAGGCCTACTCCGCCTGACTCGGATCTCATAGGCATTGAGGACTTTGCCGAAGTGGATCTTCGAGTGGCTACCATTCTGGAGGCAGAGAGGGTATCCGGATCCGACAAGCTAGTCAAGGTTCAGGTAGACCTGGGGCAGGAGCGCCGGCAGATCGTCGCGGGGATCGCCCGGCACTACTCGCCGGAGGAACTCGTGGGCAAGCAGGTTGTTGTGGTCGCCAATCTGAAACCTGTCACGCTGCGAGGCGAAGTCTCCAATGGCATGCTGCTTGCTGCGTCGACTGCAAATGATCCCAAGGAGCTTTCCGTGCTCACATTGGACCGGCCGATTCCGCCCGGGAGCAAGGTGAAGTAGCGGTTGATGACGACGCATTCTCAAGCGAAATCGACATGGTTATGGCCAGAGCGCGGGCAGAAGGAGTAGGAGCCGTCATAAACCCCGGCGCCGATGTGGCGTCGTCCAAGGCGGCGGTCGCGATTGCGGCAGCCTATCCCGAAGTATACGCTCTGGCCGGGATTCATCCGCACGAGGCGGCAGGGGTTCGGGATGAGGCTATTGACGAAATCGCGGCGATTCTGTCGAGCCCCAAGGTAGTGGGTATAGGCGAAATAGGCCTGGACTACTACCGCGAACTGGCGCCGCGCGACGATCAGCTACGAGTGTTCCGTGCGCAGTTGGAACTGGCTCGCCAGATGGGCCTGCCTGTGCAGATTCACAGCCGTGACGCGAGCGGCGACACGTTGAAAATGGTGCAGGAATACTCGCGTCGCGTCCCTGCGATCGTCATGCACTGCTATTCAGGAAGCGTAGAAATGGCACGGGATCTGGTGAAACTTGGGTGCTACATCTCCTTAGCCGGGCCAGTCACATATCGGAACGCGCGAAAGCAAGTGGAGGTTGCCGGGCAAGTTCCGCTGGATCGGCTACTTGTAGAGACCGACTCTCCGTACCTCCCTCCGGGTCCGTATCGCGGGCAGCGGAATGAACCTGCTTACGTTGTGGAGACGGCCCGGAAGATCGCGGCGATCAGGAACATCTCATCTGAGGAAGTAGCTGCCGCGACATCAGCCAACGCTGCGAGCATCTTCGGAATATCACCAGGTTGGGCGATCTGAAATCGCCCCTAAGCATGAGAGGAATAATATGCCACCAGCAGGAATGCCCCTTCTTGAGAACTACATCAAGGAGGGGTTTCGCGTATGATCACGATTCCGCTTAGGCCCAGGCACGGCCGAAATCGTTCGGCCATCGTCCGCGTCGCGCTTTTCATGGTGTTTGCTATGCTGATGGTATGGAGCATGTACGCAAACTGCCAGGAGGAGTGCAGCCTTGTGGTTCAGGGAAAGATCATCCCTGCAGTCAGCATCTATGTCTCGCCCGACTCGATCGAGTGGAACGAACTGTACCCCGGAGCCAATGTTCTCGATAATGCCGTCACGGTCACCATGTTCAGCAACGTGAACTATAAGGCCACAATCAACTGCAGCACACCGTATATGAAAGGTCCTGGGCCTGCTGAGTTTCTGTCTAGCCCGCTTGAATGGAAATGCAGTGACGGCGACTTCGAGCCGGTATCTGTGCTGCCTGCCACGATACGGCTGGGAGGGCCCAGCGCCGACGGGGGAGACTCGGCGCTCATCTCATTCCGTCAGGTGGTAGAGTATTCCGATCATCCTCTTGACAACCCAGCGACGGCATACGCGACGACGGTTCGATTCGCAATTGAACCACGGCTGTAGGCAAACGCTGCGGCGGAGACGCAAGTAAGGAGTGAGCAACCTGCGAAAAGCGTATTGTATGCGGGTGAGAGTGGCGCTTGTTGCGGCATTTGCCATCGCATTGTCCATCGCGGCATGCTTCGCTCTGGGAGCAGACGGCCGCTGGCTTTCCGGAGGCGTGTCAGGGCTAGTTGTCACGCCTGCAATCATCCAGAAAGAGCTGGGGCGGTTTCTATGGTTGCCCGATACACGGATCGGGCAGGTAAACGTGGCAAACCACGGCACTACCCCGGTCGTGCTCAATCTTGAGGTCGCGGGGATTGCCCATACCGAAGACGGCAGCATAGATGTGCTGCCGTGCCCATCCGAGGTCGGCGCTGCGCTCATCCTATCGCCGGCGGGGCCGGTGACTGTGATGCCTGGCAGAACCGCCGCGGTCAAGCTGGAGCTAAGCCGGGCATACGCCAACATGCCGGATCGAAGCGGGCTCTGCGCCGCGCTGGTTATCTCGGGCGCGCCTGTGCGAGCCCAGCTTGCGCCCAGGGGCCTAGAGGTTGGTAGCACCATAGTGCTTCCCGTAATGGTTAAGCTGCCATGGCGCGACCGGACCCGGCTTGCGGTAGTGGAGGCGCGCGTCGAAAGCGCAGATCCGGAGGCCGGTCACCCTGCGCTGGCATTGAAGGTCGCCAACGAGGGCGGCGCATATGCCAGGGTCGACGGGCGGGTGTTCATTACGACCGTCGATGGCTCGCGAGTCGCGGAGGCTGAATTTGGGCCGGCTCTGGCGCTGCCTGGGTGCGTGCGGGCCTTTAGGGTAGAGCTGGCGGGCTCTTCATTGCCGCCCGGCCGTTATCTCGCCGACGCGCAGGTCAGAGCAGACGGAAAAGCCGCCGGAGGCGCCAGATTCACGGTATCATCTCTTGGCCGGCCTTGAACGATCTGAGGGTCTTCCGCGAGAGATCATGCGTGGTATGTATGCGGCGGACGGTGCCGGTCAGCATTCGCATGACTATAGATTCAGTAGTGGCCTTCTGGGCGTAGTACCTAACGCCTTGGAGCATGTCGCCGTCGGTTATGCCCGTGGCGGCGAACACAATGCTGTTGCCTCGCGCTAGGTCTTCGGAGCAGTACACGCGCTCCATATCGTCGAAGCCGCGCTCCCGGGCACGGGCCGCATCTTCGTCATCGCGTATCCAGAGCTTCGTTTGGAGCTCGCCGCCCAAGCACTTGATGGCGGCCGCCGTGAGCACGGCTTCCGGCGCGCCGCCTATTCCCATCAGCATGTCGACGCCTGTATTGGGAAGGGCAGTCGATATCGCTGCGGCGACATCGCCGTCTTGTATCAGCTTTATCCTGGCGCCGCATTCGCGCACTTCGCTGATGAGCTGGTCGTGCCTGGGCCGATTCAGAATGACTACCGTGAGATCGCGGACCTTGCGGCCCAAAGCTGCGGCTACGACCCGCAGGTTTTCGCGGACAGGGGCGTCTATGTCGATGTAGTCGCGAGCTTCGGGGCCCACTGCGATCTTGTGCATGTAGAACGTGGGTACGGGCATTAGGGTGCCACGGTCGGCCACGACCATCACCGATATGGCGTTGGGGAGGCCATTGGCCACTAGCCGCGTGCCTTCCACAGGGTCGACAGCCAGATCGACATCGCACTCGTCGCGGCCGGTGCCTACCCGTTCGCCGCAATAGAGCATCGGCGCTTCGTCCTTCTCGCCCTCGCCTATCACTATTGTGCCGTTGATGTTGATGAGCGACAGCATTCCACGCATGCCGTCGACTGCCGCCTCATCTACCAGATTGCAGTCGCCCATCCCCATGCAGCGGGCTGCGCGCAATGCGGCAGTCTCAGTCACTCGGACCAGCTCCAACATTATCTCGCGTTCTCTGTCCTCAACAGAACTCATGGCAGGCTCATTCCTCTCAAGACATGTAATCCATGTCCATTCTATTCGGACCGCAGAGGCGATATTGCTCTTATCCCATACGACAATTACTACGTGACTGCGATTAGTCCTGTCCATGGGGTAGGGGGAAATCGGGATTATGCGCGCAGCGAACGGCAGGGAATAAACACAAGGCCGGGCGGTAAGCAGGAAAGTGGAGAGCCAAGGCGAATAATAGCCTTCAACCTATGCTTCGGGGTGGGCGCCGCATAGACGGCAGCCCCGGAAGAATGGAAGGGAGAGAAGCGCTTAGATGTTCAAGAGGAGCATATTGGTAATCACCGCGCTTGTCCTGGTTCTCGGTGTCGCCAGCGTATCGTTGGGCGCTCCTGCGTTCAAGATCGGTGTTGTCACCGGCACAGTATCACAGGGCGAAGATGAATATCGTGGGGCCGAGTTTGTTTACGCGAAGTACCCCGGGATGATCGAGCACCGTACCTATCCTGACAACTTCATGGCCGAGCAGGAGACCTACATCGCTCAGATCACCAGTCTCGCCGCCGATCCGGCGATAAAGGCCATCGTGGTCAACCAGGGAGTGCCGGGCACTGTGGCTGCTATCCGTAAGGTCAAGCAGCTCAGGCCGGACATTGTCTTCGTAATCGGCGAGCCCCATGAGGACCCGTCGGTGATC
>CAYZHL010000013.1:21235-22364 GCA_964478095.1 uncultured Clostridia bacterium
ATTCCTCAGCTGGCCAAGAGGATGGGCGCGAAGACTTTCCTGCACTACTCGTTCCCGCGCCACATGTCCTATGCCGACCTGGCTGCCAGGCGCGACATTATGGAGCAGGAGTGCAAGAAGCTCGGGATGCAGTTCGTTTTCGTGAATGCTCCCGATCCGACGGGCGAGGGCGGACTCCCCGCAGCCCAGCAGTTCATCCTTGAGGATGTGCCGCGGCAGGTGGCCAAGTACGGAAAGGATTCAGCCTTCTTCTCCACCAACTGCGGGATGCAGGAACCTCTGATCACGGCGGTTCTCAAGGCCGGGGCGATCTTCCCCGAGCAGTGCTGCCCGAGCCCGACTCACGGGTATCCTGCGGCGCTGGGCCTTGAGATTACTGACCAGCTCAAGGGCAATTTCCCCGCGATTGTTAAGGCTATCAACGCCGAGATAGTCAAGAAGGGAATGTCCGGACGCATGGCGACCTGGCCTGTGGCCTCCAGCTATCTGAATACCGTGGCCGGCGTCGAGGTTGCCAAGCTCGCTGTCGAGAAGAAGCTCAACATCAAGGATATGGCCGCAGTGAAGAAAGTCGTTGAGCAGCTCGCCGGCGTACCAATGGAATTCGAGCGACATAGCCAGACCGGTTGCTACTACCGCTATCTGATTGGCTCGATCATATTTGGCAAGGACGTGAAGTAGCGGAGCGCTGGAAAGGGCAGTTGCTGACCATCGCTGTGTGCGGTCGCTTTCCGCCGCCGCGGTGAGCAGCGCATAGCGTGGCGGGCGCCGGGCTCTGTTCGGCGCCCGCGCGCGATTAACCTTTGAGACTATCGAGAGGGGTCTTGATATGGGCAACGGAAATGTCCTCGAGCTCAAGGGTATTACCAAGAGCTTCTTTGGAACAGCTGTTCTGAAGGATGTCAATCTGAGCATGAGCCCCGGAGAGATCCATGCGCTTGTGGGCGAGAATGGCGCAGGCAAGAGTACGCTCATGAACATTCTCTTCGGAATGCAGGTAATATTCGATACCGGAGGGTTTGAGGGTCAGATAGTTGTAGGTGGGCAGGCAGTGACTATCGACTCGCCGAGGAAAGCGATGGAACTCGGCATCGGCATGGTACACCAGGAGTTCATGCTGATACCGGGG
>CAYZHL010000014.1:0-17935 GCA_964478095.1 uncultured Clostridia bacterium
TGGTCTATATCCCCGAGGCCCCGGAGAAGCTGCGTAAGCAAGTGGCGGTGCTCGGAGCGGTGGCCCGTCCGGGGGTTTACCCTGTAGATGAAGGCACTCGCCTGATGGAGGCCATAGCTGCGGCAGGGGGGCCGCTGGATGCTGCGGACCTTTCGCGGGTGAAGGTATACCGCGGGGGCGAGCCCGCGGAAGGGATGGATCTCGAAGTCTCAGGCGACCGCCTGATCTACGACGGCGACATCAAGGTTAACCCCGCTATCGAGTCGAGTTCGGTGATAGTAGTGCCTGGGACCGAAGTTAGGGTGTATGTTGCCGGCTTCGTGGCCCGACCGGGCCAGGTTGTGCTGAGGCGCGGGGCGACGGCTCTTGACGCCATAGCCGCTGCGGGCGGAGTGACGTCCAGCGGCGATGGAACACGCGTGGCCCTGGCGCGCAAGACCGGCGAAGGGGCTTTCTCATTGGAGATCGACGTGACGTCGGCTCTCGATGCCAAGGAGGCGCCGAGCGGGCCGTCGGGTACACCATCGGCCAAGGCGCCGGTAGAGCCTCTGCCTCTACTAGAAGACGGCGACGCGCTGTTCGTGCCGGAGGCAGTGCCCGGGCAGGTCGTGGTGCTGGGCGAGGTGGCGAGGCCTGGGGCGTACAGGCTTCCCAAGGGAGCGCGCGTCCTGGACGCCGTAGCCGCCGCAGGCGGGGTGACGCCGAAGGCGTCGCTGGAGAAGATTTCGATATTCTCTGAAGGTGTTCTCGCAGAACCTCACTATATATCAATTGGGGCCGTAGGATCGCTGCTCGCCGATGGCGCGGGCGACAACCCCGAGGTCCGGGCGGGCGATGTGATCGTCGTTGCGAGCAGGATGATCTCCGTGAACGTGATTGGGGCCGTGACTCGGCCCGGAGCGTTCGAGCTGCAACCGGAGGCGACTATCCTGGACGCCATGGCCGTGGCCGGGGGTGTGAGGACCGATGGCGACGCGGCCAACGTGATGCTCAGCCGAAAGGGCGAGGCCATCACCTTGGATGTCGACGCTGCGCTCGCGGGCGGGCCTGCCATGGCCTTAGCGGACGGAGACGTCGTGTTCGTCCCCGAACTGCGCGGGCAGGTGTTGGTGCTAGGAGAGGTAGCGCGTCCCGGCGCCTATCGGCTTCCGCGCGGGGCAAAGTTGCTGGACGCGATAGCCGCTGCCGGAGGCACCACCGCCAGGGCGTCTCTGGAAAGTGTGACGGTGTACAAGGATGGTGCGCTCGCGGAAGGCTCGGCGCAGCCCATTGGCTACGGCAAGGTGTTGTTCTCCGGCAAGGTGACTGATAACCCCACGGTCAACCCGGGTGATGTGGTGAGTGTGGGATCGCGGATGATGAATGTGAGCGTGATCGGACGCGCCGCGAGGCCCGGCACTTACGAGTTGCCTGTCGGAGCTCGGGTTATCGACGCAGTAGCCGCCGCGGGCGGGATTGCAGCCGACGGCAACGGGCGGTCGGTGCTGGTAATCCCGGCGGGCAAGTCGGGCCCGTCGGCCACAGTCGACCTCGATCAGGCTCTGCGCGCGGCCGATGTTGGGCATACCCTCTGCGACGGCGACGTGGTGTTCATACCCGACATGCGCCGACAGGTGGCTGTAATGGGCGAGGTGGCCCGTCCGGGAGTGTATGTGTACACCGAGGGCATGACCGTAATGGAGATACTGGCCATGGCCGGAGGGCCGTCGGCCAAAGCAGATCTAGCCCAGGTTCGGCTCTACCGCGGCGAGCGCGTGGAGGACGCCCTGCGGCTGTCGGTGGCCGATGACCGCCTGGCCTTCGAGGGCGACATTAAGCAGAACCCAGAGCTTGCTCCGGGCGACATACTGTACGTTCCGTCCGGGCGCATCAGGGTGCAGGTGGCGGGGCATGTGATTCGCACTGGTGAGTTCGAACTCCGCAGGGGCGCGACGATCCTTGACGCGGTATCCGGCGCAGGCGGGCTGGCGCCTTCCGGCGACGGCGCACGGGTGGTCATCACCAGAAGGGGCGAGGGCGTGGGACGGGTGGTGGAAGCCGACGTGGAGGCGCTGCTCTCAGGACGGCGCCCGCAGAGCGAGGCAGCAGCCCTGGAAGACGGAGACGTGGTGTTCGTTCCCGAGGCCCTTCGCAAGATTGTGATCATGGGCGGGGTGGCACGGCCGGGTCTTTACGATTACAAGCAGGGCATGAAACTCATAGACGGCCTGGCGATGGCCGGGGGTCCGATGGTCGCTGCCCGTCTAGACAAGATCATGCTCTACACAGGCGAAGAGGCCATGCAGATAGCCCTGGGCAACACCACCGCGAAGGGCATGACCTTCGACCCGAGCAAGGGCAACAACCCCGAGCTCAAGTCGGGCGACATAGTGATAGTCCCAGTCTCTGAGAAGATCGACTGGAGCCAGATCATCTCGATTCTATCGGCGATAAACCAGATCAAGTCGATCATAACGCGCTAACGGGGGGCCGACCATGGACGAGCAAGAGATCAGTCTGCAGGAATTATGGCAAACCATAGTCAGTCATGCCGGGCTCATTGCCGGCATCACAGTAGTAGCCATGGTTGCTGCCTTCGTGGCGAGTTCCCTTATGACACCCATATACGAGGCGGAAACCACGTTCCTGATTAACAGTGCAGCGTCCAACTACTCGTTGCCCTTCAGCCTACCCGGCGAGTTCATTGGCTCGGGCGGAGGGTTGTCGACTCAGGCCGCGAACTACGTTGAGATCATCAAGAGCCGTACGTCGCTCGAAGAAGCCCTGCACAGGCTGGGCCTTGAGCCGGGTGTAAGCGCGCCCACACTGAAGGCGACAAGAGATGCGATAAGTGTCCAGTCCGTTGCAAAGACAGATTCCATAAAGCTGTCGGTCCAGCTTGCCGATAGGGACATGGCGCGCGACCTGGCGAATGAGCTAGTTCAGGTGCTGATCGACATTAACCGGGACATGAACCAATCCGCATCACGTAGCGCCAGAGAATTCCTCACACACCAGGTGGCAATCTCGAAACGACAGCTTGAGGAAGCGGAGGAGCGTCTGCTTGAGGTAAAGTCGGGGAAGAAGATCGTAGCCCCCGCCGCGGAAACCGAGGCCCTGCTGAAGAGACTTGTGGAGCTTGGACTGCAGCAGGCCACAATAGACATCACAGTGGAACAGCTGAGGGCCGGGGCAGACAAGGCGAGGGAGCAACTTACCGGAATGGCTGAAACCGTTGTCTCGAGCGAGACTATTGTGGAAGACCCTGTTGTAAGGGACCGCAGAACGCGGCTTGCGAGCCTAGAGCTCGCCCTGGCCTCCGCGAGAGAGAAATACACTGAGAAGCATCCGGAAGTGCAGAGGCTGACTTCCGAGATAGAAAAGGTCAAGGCCGATCTGTCCGGCGCCGTGGCGAACGTGGTTGGGACTCAGGTTTCCACGCCCAATCCCATGAGGCAGGAACTGCTGCTTCGCGTGATTGAAGCTGAATCCGCCGTGACGGCTGCGCGAGCGCAGCAGGAGGCTATGGGCGAGCTGATCGCAAGGGAAGAGACCAAGTTGGAACAGCTCCCGGCTAAAGAACTGAGCCTGGCAAGGGTAGTGCGCGAATTCGAACTCGCGCAGCAGATCTACATAATGCTACGTACCAGGTACGAAGAGGCATCCATAGCTGAACAGACTCAGGTATCAGACGTGTTCCCTTTGGATATTGCGATCACTCCAGTGAAACCTGTCAAACCCCGCAAAGTGTTGAACACTGCTATCGCAATGGTGCTTGGTGTGTTTGTGGGCGTCGGTGCAGCATTCATCGCCGAATTCTCTGATCCTTCATTCAAGAGCGTTGAGGAGCTGGAACGTGTCCTCGGCCTTCCAACTCTGGCAACTGTGCCTGTGCATGTAGGCATGCCCAACGCCAATTCAAGGAGAAGGAAGCGGCAGGTGTGATAGTAAAGCGCGTTAGGATAACCCAGTGGCATTACCTTGTCCTGGACGCCTTAGTTCTGGCCCTGGCCGATATCGTGGGGCTTCTCATAAGGTTCGACGCAGTCGTGCCCCGCGATGCCGCGATCAGTACCCTATACGCCATGGTGCTCACGATACCACTCCGTCTGCTGGTTTTTGCTGTGTTCGGGATGTACCAGAGGTTGTGGCAGTACTCGAGCGTTAGGGACCTGATGGCCGTAACCGCCGGTGTGAGCTCCTCGTACCTGGTCAGTGTGGCCATAGTAGCCATGTCGCCTCGCATTACCTGGTCAAGAGGCGCCGCTCTCATCTCATATATGGTGGCCTTGGGGCTCGTGGGCGCCAGCCGTCTGCGCACGCGTCTCCGAGCGGAGTTCGCCAATCACAAGGCTGCCAACGGAAAGACCAACGGAACGAATGCGTCTGGATGCACCGTGCTCATTGTGGGCGCAGGATCGGCGGGCGCCATGGTGGCCAAGGAACTCGGCAACCACCCCGAGATGGGCCGGCACGCAGTGGGGTTCATAGATGACGATCCCGACAAGATCGGGTCGGTTCTGCTGAGCCTGCCGGTGCTGGGCACCCGGGATCAGATTGCCCAAGTAGTCCAGAGCCACAGGGTACACGAGATCATCATCGCCATGCCGTCGGCGCCGGGCAGTGTGATCCGCGCGACCATGGATGCCTGCAAAGACCTGAAAGTGAGAATGAAGACCTTGCCCGGTGTATATGAGCTGGTGGACGGGAAGGTCAGCGTGAAGCAGCTACGCGACATCCAGATCGAGGATCTTCTGGGTCGCGAACCTGTTGACCTGGACCTGGACCAGATCGGCGCGTATCTTGCCGGCCAGACTGTACTGGTGACCGGCGCCGGCGGTTCCATAGGTTCCGAAATCTGCAGGCAGATCACGAGGTTCAAGCCTAAGGCCATCATCCTGCTGGGCCATGGGGAGAACAGCATCTTCGAGATAGAGCAAGAGCTGAAGCGAAGGCATCCTGGGCAGCGCACGGTGGCCGTGATAGCCGATGTGCGCGACGAGCATCGCATAGATCGGGTGTTCGATCAGTACAAGCCGGAGGTGGTGTTCCACGCGGCCGCGCACAAGCACGTGCCGCTGATGGAGGCCAATCCGGAAGAGGCGCTCACGAACAATGTGTTCGGTACCAGGAACGTGGCCCGCTCAGCGGACAGCCACGGCGCGAAGCGGTTTGTGATGATCTCTACCGACAAGGCTGTGAATCCAGTCAGCGTGATGGGTATGAGCAAGCGTGCGGCCGAGATGGTGGTACAGGCCATCGGCTCCACGAGCCGGACCAAGTTCATGGCCGTGAGGTTCGGCAATGTGCTCGGGAGTCGGGGAAGCGTGGTGCCCATGTTTCGAAAACAGATAGCTGAAGGCGGGCCTGTTACCGTGACACACCCCGACATGACCCGGTATTTCATGACTATACCCGAAGCGGTACAGCTCGTGATTCAGGCAGGTGCCATGGGACACGGCGGCGAGGTATTCGTACTCGACATGGGCGAGCCGATCAAGATAACCCGGCTGGCAGAGGAGATCATTCGCCTATCCGGCATGGAACCGGGAAAGGACATGGAGATCGTCTACACCGGCGTACGCCCCGGAGAGAAATTGTTCGAGGAGATACTGACCACCGAAGAAGTAGCCACCTCGACCAAGCACAAGAAGATATTCGTGGCGAAAGATGCGGAGCCGGATGTAGAGACCCTGAGGGCCACAATGAGGGAGATAGCAGCGGCGGTGGATGGAGGCGGGGCGGCGGAGCGCGGAAAAGAGTTGCTTGAAGCGCTGCTTGCGTCGCATGAAGTGCCGCGACTCGTGAGTGAGATGCAGGGCTGAGCTTTGGAGGACTAGTGGAATGCGTGAGAAGCCACTGAGATTAGGGCTGATAGGGTGCGGGCGGGTTGCGCGTTATCACGCGCAGGCGCTGACGGAGATAGAGGGCTCGAGGCTTGTCGCAGTCTGCGACATCGTGCCGGAACGGGCGGATGATTTCTCCCGGAGATATGGCGGGGATGCCTACTACGACCATCGAGAGCTGCTGGAGCGCAAGGATGTGGATGTTGTCTGCATTGCGACTCCGAGCGGGGATCATCCTGCCATCGGCATTGATGCAGCGAGAGCGGGCAAGCATGTTGTTGTGGAAAAGCCTATCGGCTTGACGCTGAAAGAGATAGATGACCTCATTGATGCCTGCAGATCGCAGAACGTGAAGCTCTGCACTGTGCACCAGAACAGGTTCAATCCGGCTATAGCAAAGCTGAGAGAAGCGTTCGAGCAAGGCAAGTTCGGAAGGCTCTCGCATGGTTCTGTTGCAGTATTACGACCAGGCCAAGTGGCGGGGCACGTGGAAACAGGACGGCGGGGTTCTGATGAATCAGTGCATCCACGGCATCGATCTTCTGAGATGGATGATGGGAAAGCCGCAGAGCCTGGCCGCCTTCACTGCGAACCAGTTCCACGATATTGAGGCTGAAGACGTGGGCGTAGCGGCCATCAGGTTTGGATCAGGCGCCTTGGGCACGATCGAAGGCACGAGCAACGTGTACCCTTCCAACTGGGAAGAGACGTTGACTATCTTCGGTGAACGGGGATCGGCTTCGGTGGGAGGGGTGGCTGTCAACCGCATTGAGCGGTGGGAGTTTGATGATCCAGATTATTCCCACTCTTTGGGGGATATGCCCGATCCGGACAGCGTTTACGGCAGTGGGCACTCGCTTCTTCTTGCCCGGATGGCGGAGGCCGTGAGAAATGACGGAGAGCCTCCCGTGACCGGGGAAGACGGCCGGGCCGCGGTCGAGATGGTCCTGGCTGTGTACAGATCGCAGGAGACAGGGAGCATTGTGACGTTTCCGCTCGCTGAGGAATCTGGGAGGATTGCCCAGGCCCGCGGACTAGGCCCTTCAGGAGGCAAGCGCTGATGGGTAGTGACCTAATTCATGACACAGCAATCATAGCGCCTTCTGCGGTTCTGGGCGCAGAGGTGACCATCGGCGTCCGTGCTGTTATCGGCGAAGGGGTTCACATAGAGGATGGGGCTTCCATCGGCTGCAATGTGTTGATTGAGGCCGGAGCCAGGGTAGGCAAAGGCGTACGGATAGACAGCAACGTGATAGTGCGTGAGGGGACTCTGATCTCAGATCATGTTGCTGTTGGCGCCAACTCGGTGCTGGGCCAGCGGCCAACAAAGGCGAAATCTAGTACTCTGGTGTCCTCGGGTGTCCTTCCTCCGCTAAAGGTGGGGGAAGGGTGTCAGATAGGCGCCGGAGCTGTGATGTATGCTGGAAGCGAGATAGGTTCCGGCTCGTTTGTGGCAGATGGGGCTCAGGTTCGAGAGGGCTGCGTGATAGGCGAGAACGTGATAGTCGGCCATGCCGCGACTGTTGAGAATGATTGCGAGATTGGCGATGGCGCCAGGATACAGACCTCTGCCTACATTACGGCTCTGTCCAAACTCGGGAAGAACGTGTTCATTGCGCCTATGGTATGCACTACGAATGACAACTACATGGGGCGCACTGAAGAACGGTTCAAGCATCGCAAAGGCGTGACTGTCGAGGACGGCGGACGCATCGGCGGAGGCGCTGTAATCCTGCCCGGCGTGACCGTAGGGAAAGAGGCAGTTGTGGGCGCAGGAAGCGTTGTGACGCGTGACGTCGCCCCCTGCAAGGTTGTGCTGGGCGCCCCAGCCAGGGTTGCTAAGGATGTTCCGCCGGAGCAGTTGATTTGCGCTGGGGTGAGCGCATGCCCGCGAGGGGAGGCGTCTTCGGCTATGCAGGTTCCATCGTTCGATCTTACGAGGCAGAACATCAAGCTTCGAGATGAGTTGATGACAGCAATTGGCGAGGTGGTGGACTCCGGCCAGTTCATACTGGGCGACCACGTTGAAAGGCTTGAGGAGTCCGTAGCCGAGATCTGCGGGGTGAAGCACGGAATCGCCGTTGCCAACGGCAGCGATGCTCTTTACCTTGCCCTGATGGCCGCAGATGTGGGCTCTGGGGATGAGGTCATCACCACGCCGTTCACGTTCTTTGCAACTGCGGGATCGATTGTGAGGGTAGGGGCAACGCCGGTTTTCTGCGACATTGATGCTGAGACCTTCAACATAGATCCAACGCAGATTGAGGCGAGAATAACCGCCCGAACGAAGGCGATACTTCCGGTGCACCTATATGGCCAGTCGGCGGACATGGATCCGATAAACTCGATTGCAGCCAAGCACGGGCTTACTGTGATAGAGGATGCTGCGCAGGCTATAGGTGCCCGGTACCACAACAGACCGGTAGGCTCGCTGGGACACATGGCGTGCATAAGCTTCTTCCCCACCAAGAACCTTGGCGCCTTCGGGGACGCGGGCATGGTGGTTACGGACGATGGCTCGCTTGCCGAGACGCTAAGAATGCTCAGGGCGCACGGAGCACGGAAGAAGTACTATCATGAGCTGCTGGGCATAAACAGCCGGCTCGATACATTGCAGGCTGCCATCCTCAATGTTAAGGTCAAGCATCTCAGGGATTGGGTCGAGGCCAGGAGAACACTGGCTGAAGGCTACAACCAGGGCCTAGCTACGGCAGCAAACGCTGCACGATGTCCTGTAGTGCTTGAGGGCGCATACCACGTGTACCACCAGTACACGATAAGGGTCCCCAATCGCGATGCTGTTCAGGAAGAGCTGAAGTCGAGGGGCATAGGCTCCACGGTGTACTATCCATTGCCCTTGCACTTGCAGCCGGTTTTCGAAAAGCTCGGTTACAAGCTTGGGGATTTCCCAGATAGTGAGAGAGCTGCAGAGGAAGCACTGTCGCTTCCGATGTTTCCTGAGCTTAGGATGTCGGAGCAGGAGTACGTAGTGAAACAGCTCTGCGACATATTGCAGAGTCATGCAGGCCGGTAAGGCAGGCTGGAGGAAAAGGTCATGGCACTCAAGGTTGAGACTGCTGTCAAACAAGACTATGCAGAGGAACTCAAGGCGAAGTTTAGGGCCCACACTGCCGTAGTGGCGGTCGTCGGGATTGGTTATGTGGGGCTTCCGCTCGCGGTGGAGAAGGCCAAGGTGGGCTTTCCCGTCATAGGGCTCGACCGCAATGAAGAGCGTGTTGCCATGGTGAACCGGGGCGAAAACTACATCCGTGATGTGAAGGATGAAGAGCTCAAGAAGGTTGTCATAGATGGGAAACTGCGGACTTCCACCGACTTTTCTGAGCTAAGCAACGCAGATGTGGTTATCATATGTGTTCCAACGCCGCTTACCGTGCATAGAGAGCCTGATCTTCAGTACATAGAGAATGTGACGGGGGAGATAGCGGAGCATTTGCGACCTGGCCAGCTCATATCCCTCGAAAGCACTACGTACCCCGGCACTACTGAGGAGGTAATACTCCCTAAGCTCGCCGCTACAGGGCTTGAGGTAGCGAAGGACTTCTTCCTAGTGCATTCGCCTGAAAGGGTGGATCCGGGGAACAAGCGGTACACCACGCAGAACACCAACAAGCTGGTAGGTGGGGTTACTGAAGCCTGTACTGGTGTCGGGGCAGCTTTCTATGGAGAGACGATAGTCAAAGTTGTCACGTGTTCATCACCAGCGATAGCAGAGATGGCAAAGGTATTCGAGAACACGTATAGGGCAGTGAACATTGCCCTGGTCAATGAGATGGCGCTACTCTGCGACCGGATGGGGCTGAATGTGTGGGAGATGCTGGACGCGGCGTTCACCAAGCCGTTCGGAATACAGCCGTTCTACCCTGGGCCGGGAGTAGGTGGGCACTGCATACCGATAGATCCATACTACCTAGCGTGGAAGGCGAGGGAATACGATTTCTCCACAAGGTTCATCGAACTGGCCGGAGAAGTCAACCTTAGGATGCCATACTACGTAGTTGGCAAGGTGGAGCGTATTCTTGGGATTCTAGGGAAACCTCTGCGGGGCTCTAAGATACTCGTAATCGGGGCTACATATAAGAAGGATCTGCCCGATGACAGGGAATCACCTGCGATCAAGATAATGGAGCTTCTCCTCAACGAAGGTGCTAAGGTGAACTACCATGATCCCTTCATAGGTAAGTTACAGCTTCGCGCTTCGGAACCCGATGGTAAGCACGGCTTACGTGAACTCGAATCTGTCTCTCTGTCGCATGTGACTATTCGCGAAGCCGACATCATCGTAATAGTCACCGATCATTCTGCCGTAAACTATCAGGATGTGGTGGCACACGCCAATCAGATCCTGGATGCTCGGAATGCAACTGCGAACGTGGTTGGCAAAGGGACCAAGGTATGGATGTTGTAGTTTGACAGGCCGGTGCGTCAGCGGCCAGAATTGCACTCGGTGGAGTGTTCGTTTAAGTCTGCAGACAGCATTGCCCTGACTCAGGCCAAACGGGAAGGTGACGAGATGCTCCTCCAACGTCAACGAGTCTTGGTATATGAATGCGATGTGACAAAGAGGACTTCATATGTGATACCGGCAGGCATCGAGTGGTCACCAGCAGATAGGGACGAAGTACTGACTCTCTTTGCTCACGACATTCGGCGGCGCATCAGGTTCCTAAGCTTTCTCCGCAATGGATTCAGTGGCGTCTTTCTCTTTGAGGGGAGCAGATGGATAAGCTACTGCTGGACAAGCAAACCAAGTGTGCTTGGTCCACCGCACCTGCCAAGATCCATTCAGCAGAAGCAAGTGTACTGGTTTTTCTACGCTCATACGCGGGAAGAGTTTCGCGGTCGAGGGTTTCAGAAGATTACTCTTGGCATGTTGGCTAATCAGGTACTTAGTGAGAATCAGAACGCACGGATTTACGCTGACATCAGCCCTGAGAACATCGCGTCAAGAAGGGCATTCATGTCAGTCGGGTTCGTACCCAACGGGGTGATCGAAAGACACTGTGTTGGACTTCCCAGGATATGGACTAGAACGTGGGGGTCATGGGATCCGAATGCAAGTCATCCCCGATTATGAACGGCGGAGCAGGGGGTACACGATGGTTGGATCTACTACGTCAAGGACGTTCGGGCCCAGATAGGCTCGGAGACGGAGGAAGACAGGACATGGCAATAAACAGAGCGGATGCACCATATACAGTAGTCCTTACTCACGACTTCGACTCCATCGAGCTAAAGGAGCTTCCACTTACCTCCAGAACCTTCTGGGGATTCCCCTACAGGTGCGCGTTCACCAACCTGAGGAGGTTTTGCAGAAGAGGCATGTCTTTGGTGGAGTACTGCGATTCCCTCATGTGGGGGCTGAGTACCCCGTTGGTCAAGCTGGGGATAAGGCCTGATCCGTGGTTGTCAGCCATCCACAAGCTCATAGAGCTGGAAGAGTCGTTAGGAGTGAGATCCACTCTGTTTCTCATGCCTTTCCATAATGAGGCGGGGCACCTCCCGGATGGCACCGGAGCTCCTGGCAAGAGAGCAGCTCATTATCGGCTCGAGCATTGGGCTGAGTGTCTCCGAAGCCTTGCCCAGAATGGGTGGGAGCTTGCCTGCCACGGAATTGATGCGCATGTCTCTATTGAAGCCGCTCGGCGTGAATACGTGCGTTGCTCGGAGATATTCGGATCTTCGCATGTTGGCCTCCGAATGCACTGGCTTGTGTCAACGGATCGCTTGTGGCCCAATGCTAAGGCGGCGGGTTTCGCTTACGATGCGACATTCGGTTGGAATGATCGGATAGGTTTCCCCGAGGACAAAGACAGACCATTCATCGATCCATCATCGGGTTTGCCGGTAGTCCCTCTCCACATTCAGGATTCGGCTTTGTTAGGCGAGTGGCGACTTGGCATGACACGAAGAGAGGCAAGTAGAGCGATCCACAGGGTTATGGATGAGGCCGCTAGAAGGGAGGCCATCCTTACAGTATCATGGCACGAAAACACGTTCGGCCCGCCGTGGTATTGGGAAGATCCGTACGTGGAGTTAGTAACGAGGGCAAAACTTGACGGTGCTCGGATCGCCAGAATATGTGATGTGCTACCGGGAGATGTATAGGATGGCCCCTACACTAGGGAGAATCGAGCAAGTACCCATGGATGAGTATCGCCGCGTCTTGGGATCGTCGGTCGATGCTACGCTTTTTCATCAGCCCACGTGGCTGGAGTTGACGAAAAGCGTGTTTGGTTTGGAGCTACAGATTTACGGTTGGTTCGATGAGTCGGGGCACCTGCGGGCCGTGTGTCCGGTTGAGATGCAGACGGTGCTGTGGCCAATTCGAATTGGGGGATCGCCTCTACCGCGGACGGAGACTCCATACTTGGGGCCAGTTTTCCGCGATGGAGTGAATCCCGAGACTAAAGTTCGTGCGACTCAGGAGTTGCGTGACCGACTCGGGCTCCCGTATCTGTTTGTCAAATGGCGTGAGGATGATTGCAGTGCTGAGAGCTGCGTAGGCGGCAGCTGTGCGCTGACAGCAGTTGTTAATACGCGAAGATCAGAGGAAGAAATGCTTCGAAGCATGAGCGATTCTACGCGCAGCAAGGTAAGGCAGGCACTGAAAAGAGGGGTCTCAGTGAATTACGTAGACTGCCTCGGGGATTGGGTTGGCGACTACATGAAGCTATCAGAGCTTACCTACAGTCGCCAAGGTATGGTTAGCCCATTGAGGAGGCAGTTTATCGAAAGCCTGTTCACGACTTCGTGCAGAATGTGGCCGCTGCGACCCATAGATGCACGTGGAGGGAGGTTTCCCGCGGGTGTAAGGAAGACAGTTGGTTCATCAGGGTGGCATGCGGGCGCTACCTTGGTACAGCACGATTCTGTAACAGTTGCAGCCTCCATCTTTGTGTTCGATCAAGCAACGGTTTTTGGCCTAGACAGTGTGATGGATCGTTCCTATCAGCACCTGAGGCCCCACAACGCCAGAATATGGGATATGATGTGTTGGGCTAGCAGCGAGGGATTCACAGAGCTGGATCTTGTTGGAGCGAATATTCCTGGGATAGCTGCATTCAAGTTGGGGTTCGGTGCGGAGCAACGACGTGTATGCACTGTCACGGGCATGAGTGCACTAGGGAGATCCATGAACGGCTTGAGACGCTTGCTGATGAATGCACGACAGCGCCTGGTGCTACTGAGCCGGGAATGATCGTTTTCTGCTTGTCCTGTTTTTGGCATTCCTGTATGGGCGACGATGATACTGCGGATTCGGGGTGCTTTCATGGTGGTTTCCGTATCATGCGGCGAACCTTCTCCTCAATCGGCTCGAGCCAAGCTACCGTGCCGTAATGGAGCAGTTGGGCGAGACTGTGCATTGCGAATACCAGGGATCGCGGCTGCGGTTCGATTTGCGATTACACCTGAACCGTGGTTAGCCGCCGCACTGCTATTGGGCAGAAGCCCGCTCAACCGATTCGGCATTCCGCTTGACTACCAGTACTCGGCAGCCATAGTAGCTGTGATAGCAGCGGCAATCCTTTCGCTGTTTCACAAGCGACCACGGTCTTGTCGCGACAGAACAGTTCTGTGGATGTACTCGCTGTCCTTTGCTGTCTTGATGATCTCGATCTTCTGGAGTGTGTCACCAGACTATGGTCTGAACAAGATGCTCGGTTTCGCTCTGTTAGTCTACCTACCGGCAATCATCATCACAGGCACGAAGGTAAGTTCGCCGCGCTTGCGTGTATCTTTCTGCGCATTTGGCATGATTCTTCTTGCTGGAGCGCTTAGGGGCGGCATCAGTGCGTTGGCCGCAGATCCCGACCGGCTCTCCGCATTTGGTGGAGGGCCGAATACGTTTGGACGCTTTATGGCTATTGCGGCCATTAGCGCGTTTGCGGCGGGGTCGTCCGTAGGAGTGTTGCTGTCGTCGATCTTTACATGGGGGGTTCTGCTGAGTCAATCCAGAGGAGTGTTTGTGGGTGTGTTTGCGGTTGCAGCTACACACCTATTAGCCCAGGATCCGAGACATCCAGTGCGATCAGTTGCCATGACTGGCATAATGGCTTCTGTGCTAGTCCTTGGATGGCGCCTTGCCCCGATGAACATCACGCGGGTCTTGTTGCACAGGTTATTGTCGATACTAGATGCCATTCAGGGGGTGGGCGATGGAGGCCTTCAGGAACAAGCCTGTAGCTGGATGGGGTCTGGGCAGTTTCTTTGCACTGACTGGCAGTTTATACCCGCATAACATGATACTAGAGGTACTGTCAGAGTTCGGGATACTGGGTGTCGCAACAGTGTTGCTGCCGGTGATTGCGGGAGGAGTCTGCTCTCTCAGATCACTGGGGAAAGTAAAGCCTGCGGGCGACCCGTACTTGTACCTGTATGTCTTTGCGCTAGCATCCGCTCAATTCAGCGGGGACATTGTTGACAGTAGGTTGGTGTACTTCTTCTCCACGCTGATGTTGACGCGCACAGACTCGACCGGAAGGAGAGGTCAGAACTGCGACGCGACGCCTCGTGCCGTTCAAAATGACGGCGGAGGATTGGCACGCACTAGACCTCTAGTGTACTGAGCTAGCACGGGAGTCCGCTGCCTGCAGACATGGAGCGTTCCTGAAGCCGATCGGAGTCACTGGGAGTGCTAGACTCTCTGCCTTAACAGGATTGCTGTGCTCATCGGGTATATGCCGGCCCCCCGGCAAACCCTAGCGGGAGCCCCATACGGGAAAATCGGCACAGCTGGTGTTGGATTTTGTGTCCCGGTGACTAGAACGCACATGAAGAATGCAGTCAACGGAATTCGGTTTCGGTTCATTGGTTGTTTCGTGTAGAGGCGGCTCCGGAATGCTCGCCTAGGGGTACAGAGTTCTGCGGGTTGCCGGTGTCCGGGTCTCTAACCCGGACACCGAGAAACGGTTTTGAGCTAGAAACTCGAGACTATCAACGCCCGGACACGTTGAAGCCAATCGAAGTGCCGCATCGATGTTGCGCAGGCTATGCGAAATCTCGAGGAAATAGGCATGTAGCCGGTCCTGCCTCGCGTACCGGGCCATTGGCGCATGAGAACCGGAGGGAGCCAGATGTACCTAAACCCTACAGACGTCACATCGCTGCTTGTTTTTGCACCACACACTGACGATGGAGAGTTCGGTTGCGGCGGAACAATCGCGAAATGCACTAGGCTTGGAATCCGTGTTCATTATGTCGCGTTTTCTGCCGCTGAGGAGTCTGTGCCTGCGGATCTACCGAGGGATATCCTTAGGCATGAGGTTCTGAAGGCAACGGCCAAGCTGGGCATGGACGAGGGCCATGTTACGGTTCTCAAGTATCCGGTTCGCCGGTTTCCCGAATTTCGCCAAGACATTCTAGAGGACATGATAGTTCTCAAGAAGGAACTTGACCCTGCGGTAGTGATATGCCCGTCCAGATTCGACATCCACCAGGATCATCGTGTGATAGCGGACGAGGCGGTTCGGGCCTTCAAAGACCGAACGATTCTGGGATACGAAATGCCGTGGAATAACCTGAGCATAGCCACCTCTTGCTTTTCCGTACTGGCCGAACAGGACGTGGACACGAAAATAGAGGCAGTCAGCTGCTACATGTCTCAGAGTTTCCGGGAGTACATTAACCCCGAGTTCATTCGGGGTCTTGCACGCGTTCGGGGTGCGCAGATTGGCGTACACTACGCCGAGGTGTTCGAAGTCGTTCGAGTTGTGCTGGAGTAGATGCTGGAGGCTATGTAATGAAAGAGTTGTTCAGACTCACCGTATCTGAGCTGAGATCCCTTAGTGGAGAACCATTGCCAGAGTCAGGTCTCGAACTGACCCGGGCCTCCACGCTTAGCAACGTCAACCCATCATCTATCGTCTTCGCGACAACCCTTAGCACTGAGCGTCTTCAGTTGCTAACGCGAGCTCACGATTGTCTCCTGTTGTTGCCCACGGCAGACGCTGACTCACTACCGGAGGAAATAAGGTCGGCTAATGTCGTCGCACGGGTTCAGAACCCGCGCCTATCATATGCGCGGATCATGAATGCGGTGGCGGCCAACATGATGCACCCGGGCCGACTAGAATGCCGTGACGGTGCATGGATCTCGACTGATTCAGACATCGCTGATGATGTGTTGATTGAGCCCGGTGCCTTTATTGATCACTCCGTGAGCGTATGCTCCGGGACAATAATCTCTACGGGCGCCATCGTCCGTGCATATTCTTATATAGGTCCTGACAGTGTAGTTCGTGATGGAGCAGCGGTTGGAGTATTTGGCTTCGCCTATGAGAGAGATGAACACGGGGTTCCCATTCCCATACCTCATTTTGGCGGAGTCCGCATGGGCAAGAATGTGGACATAGGCTCGTTTTCAACCATCTGCGCCGGGACGATAGACCCTACCATTCTGGGTGACAACGTCAAGGTAGATAGCCTTGTTCACATCGCGCACAACTGCGAGATAGGCGACAACACTTTGGTCATTGCATGCGCTGAGGTTAGTGGCTCGGTGCGTGTTGGCGGCGGTTGCTGGATAGGTCCGAATGCCTCGATTATTGAGGGACGCTCGATCGGTGACGGAAGTGTGATAGGGCTTGGAGCTGCAGTACTTAAGGATGTGGATCCGCTAACGACGGTGGCTGGCAACCCAGCTCTCTCTACGAGGCTCGTATCTAGGCGAAACCGTGCGCTAAGCGCCCTGGTCGAGGCATACTACACTAGCAAACAACCAGAATAGCGTTGGATCAGTGGTGTATCTGGATCGCTAGTGTGATACTGAACGCCCGGAGGATTCGAGTCAATGAGAATAGCCCTAGTAAACCCGTTTTTTGTGTCTCCAAGCACGGCCGGAAGTGCACGTATGTGGGAGATGGTCACGCATTTCTCAGCCAAACACGATGTTGTGCTTGTTACGTCGAATATCGATTATCGTACTGGTAGGCCTCTACCCGATGAATCTACGCATGACTATGATTCCGTTGATGGCGTATCGGTGATATTCATCCCGATTACTGTGTCGGGAAAACACCCGGCCAAGAGAGCCATCAGGGAGATTGCGTTTGCGTACGGTGCAAGCAGGATACTGCGAGCCCATAGTACTCGCATTGATTGTGCCATTATCTCGTCGCCGCCTCTATTCTCGATGTACTGTGTAGCTGCTGTGAAGCGGGCAGGAATACCTACCATCCTTGAGATTCGTGACCCCTGGCCGGACGCCATTGCTGCGCAGGGCATATCCTTGCCAAGTCCTGCAATCGCTGTACTCAGGCGCATAGAGCTCCTTGGCCTGAGCAGTGCGGATTACTGTGTCGCACTAACCCCAGGAATCGAATCGATGATAGTGGACAGGACAAGTGCTCCGGTCACTACGATCACTAACATGGCACCCTCCATTGCTCAGAAACCACATCTGCGACCAGACTCCAGTAACATGAAGGTTGTATTTGCTGGATCAATAGGGGTTGGCGACGGTTTTCCACAATACTTCGAACCAGTGTTTCGCTCTCTGAGAGCGCGTGACGAGATTCAAGTGCTGATCTACGGAGATGGGCCCAGCCTTTCGTGTCTCGAAGACCAGGTGCGTGACTACCCGAATGTCGCATATCATGGCTCTGTTCCCCGGGCTGATCTTCAGAACCGTCTGCGGGAATGCGACGTAGGAGTGATGTACACCCATCCGGGCCTATACTCACGTATCGGACTGTACAACAAGTTCATCGATTATCTGGCCACCGGGTTGCCAATTGTGCTTGCTGGGGCTAGCGATGGCGTAATGCCATCTATCATCCGGGAGTACGATTGCGGTGCTGTGGTATCTCATGAGGATCCCGAAGAGATGGTCCGGAAGCTGGAAGAGCTCTCACTGAACCCATCGCGGCGCGCTTTGCAGGCGACGAACGCACTGAGTACTGCCAGACAGCTCTTTGATCGCGATGTGGTGATGGGGAAGTATGATAGTGTCATAGACAAGGTCATCGGATCTGGTCTTGTCGATTCCAGATCCCACTGGAATCATTGATCGACGGCTTGTGGCGGTGCGTCTTTGTGTTTTCATCTATCGTAAAGAGAATGGTTGACATTCTGGCGGCAATAGTCGGCTT
>CAYZHL010000014.1:17945-21322 GCA_964478095.1 uncultured Clostridia bacterium
CCGCCGCCCAGTGCATAGCCATTGATCGCTGCAATAGTCGGCTTGCTCATACTGTTCCCAGTTCTCGTGATCATCGGTCTAGCAGTCGCAGTTGACCTTGGAAGGCCTGTGCTGTTCGCCCAGCAAAGGCCCGGCAAGGATGGCAAGCTGTTTCGCATGTACAAGTTCCGAACAATGAGGGACGTAGTGGGGGCTGATGGTCGTCAGCTACCCGATTCGGAGCGTTTGACCAAGCTAGGACGCTTTCTGCGGTCTACTAGCCTGGACGAACTGCCCGAGCTTATCAACGTGCTACTAGGGAAGATGAGTCTTGTTGGTCCGCGCCCACTGCTCCCGCAGTACTTGGAACGCTACACTCCGGAGCAAGCTCGCCGGCACGATGTCAAACCCGGAATTACCGGCTGGGCCCAGGTGAACGGTAGGAACGCACTCACGTGGGAAGAAAAGTTCCAGCTGGATGTGTGGTATGTTGATAACTGGAGCCTGTGGCTCGACCTAAGGATACTCCTGATGACTGCTGCCAAAGTACTGAAGCGTGAAGGAATTACGAGCGACGGATGTGCGACGGCACCCGAGTTCACTGGACGCAAGAAGATCTCCTGATCACACCGAACTGATCTGTGCGCGGTTAGCAGAACGGCTTCCTGTCTGTTTGTGTGAGCCACAGACAGACCGATGAGGATAATGGTCTGCCGATGAGTATGTCGTGGAATGCCCGTAGACACCTCGAGCAGGGGCGTACCCTGCAACACAGTCACTGGGCAGCGCCATGCTCAAGATAATCGCAGCGTGGGAGGCGGAACGGGTGGGCAGTTCATACGCGCGGGCGTGCTTCGGGAGTACGTCAATGTCGAGAACTCAGGTGCTTCGTATGATCCTGAGAGCGGTAGCTACATGTCCGATTTCGTTTGTATGGAAGATGTCTTCGCCGAAAACGATGTCTTTGGCGAACTCGTTGCTGACGCCGGTGGTAATGAGAGATCATTTCGAGATCTCATGAGCGATAGCGCCCCAAATGCTGCAGACGGCTATATCGATGATCTGGACGACGGACTTGCACATTTGGTGGAGATCGATGCATGGTTCGACCCCGGCACCAGGCGATGTGGAGATCCATGGGACGAGTTCAAGCCGATGATCACGCATGACTCCAGGTTCTTCGAGGCCAGTGCGGGGAATGGTTCAAAGTCAAGCCTACCGGGTACGTCATCTGGACTACTCGCCCATTGCTGGAGAGAGTGCGCAAGAGGACTGACGCTTTGGTTCGGTCGGTCAGATCATGAGGTACGCGATATTGAGTGGGGCCATTTGCCGCAAGGGATCACCGATGAACTAGGCCCCGCGCCGCTTGGGAGAACCCGGAATAGCAGAATGAGCCTTGAGGGCATCTTGTACATGTACTTAGGCGATAGCGTTGATACTTGTGTTGCGGAGTTGCGCCCGAGTGTAGGGACGCGTGTATGCATGGGCAAGTTCGTGACCATTCGGGATATGGTCTTGCTGGACCTCACTAGTGTCCCTAAGCTTCCCGTGAATAGCATCTTCAGCCCAGACCACGACCATGACATGGCCAGAGCTCAGATGTTCATGAAGGGCTTCATCAACGAGACCCAGCGTCCAATGTCCGGTGAGGATACCGGACTCTCGCTGAGTGGACAAGACATCAGGGATATGATGGTATAGTCTATCTTGTATCCAGAATACCCATGGCCGCAGCTACGTTCTGTTCTGTGGGCCTCGAAATGAGGGACACAACGTAAGCCAGATGAGGCCGTTTCACGAATTCGTCCGACTTGAGAGCGTTCATGTGTACCCTATCGAGGGCCTGTCCTTTGCCAAGACAGAGGCAGCTAGCTTCACCGAACTGGGCGAGGACACCGATACTGAAATTGACGGCAGCCGGTACATTGAGTCATTGAAGGCCTCGAGGCGGTACTTCGCCTAGGGCGGCTTTGGGCTTGAGGCGATGCGCGTAATCGGAATGTGTCACTTGAGGGATGAGCCTTGGAGACGTAGCCAGCCCGCCTACGCGTTTGGCACGGGTGTGGTCGCTTCTCAGATCGTCAACGGACGGGCGACTACCCGAACCTGATCGACGGGACCATCGACAATGCCAAAAACGCGGACAGTGGTCCAGGGTGCTGCTCAGCTACTATCTGAACCGCGAGATACGATATCGGTACCGATGGCCAGGGGATAGCAGCGTGGGGCGGCGAAGTGTGGGGGGGCAGGGCACGCAAGTCGCTGGGCTGACGGATCTACCAATAGTGAGTGGGAGGTACGGGATGCTATGAAGGACATCGTGATCGTTGGGGCTGGGGGCTTCGGACGTGAAGTAGCCTGGCTAGTAGAAGAGATAAACGCCGTATCACCTGAGTGGAGGCTGCTAGGTTTTCTAGACGACATGGCCAAGGGCTCTACGGTGGAAGGATACCCGATTCTTGGCCCGATAGAGCATGTCGCAGAACTCGGTCAGCGTGTTTATCTGACGTGCGCCATTGGCGATTCACGGCTCCGCAAGCGCCTGGTGGACAAACTAGCGGAGTCCGGTCGTAGATTCGCCACGCTCGTCCATCCCAGTGTGCTGAAGTCGGCATGTGTGTCTATAGGCGAGGGCAGTACCATCTGTGCGGGCACAATACTTACGACCAACATCAGCATTGGGAAGCACTGCCTGCTCAACCTGGACTGCAAAGTAGGCCATGACTCAACCCTAGGCGATTTTACGAGTTGCATGCCTGCTGTCAACATCGCAGGCGATGTTGTAATCGAACAGGGCTGTTACTTCGGACTTAACGCCTGTGTAATCAACCAGAAGCGAGTAGGCGAATGGAGCATAGTCGGCGCCGGCGCAGCAGTAGTGAAGGACATACCGGCAAGGAGCCTTGCAGTCGGAGTACCGGCCATGCCCATCAAGACACTCGATGTCTGACGCTGGGCTGTGAATCACTTTCGCGCTCGCGCCCTTCAGCCTTGGCAGGCATGCCTCTACGAACGCCGTCAGCCTGTGCGCGGGGGCGACCAGCATCGGATGTGAATGACAATCGAAGAGTTGACCACCTGCTGACCGGAAGCTCGCTGGCTAGGCATTCTTCGACTATGGGTCTCCATTTCGCGCGCGGTAGCGTTTCGGGCATAAGCAGATCCCCCCAAGGAATCCGTGTTCTCAAGGGGGATTATCGCATGATCGCCGGCCTAGCTCCGCGTGGGTGCCATTTGGCGCTTACGATCTTTCGAGCCTGAAAGCGTTCGACACCACGTAGGCAAACAGCACGCGTAGCAGCAGGTAGATCGGCCAATGTAAATCGCCGATCGTGGAGTCGTGTTACTACGCCCGAACCCTGTTTTTGAGTCTGATTTCGCGGATTTTCTTCGGT
>CAYZHL010000015.1:0-4634 GCA_964478095.1 uncultured Clostridia bacterium
GGATCGAAAGGCCCGCCGATCAGCTCAACGAGGTCAAGATGTTGCTGGGTAGCATGCGTCAGCTGCTCAGCGGACGAGCGGGCGCAAGCGAGCGGGAAGTGCTGCTGACGCTGGACGACATCGATGAGTCGGCTGGGGAGTACACGGACGTTCTGGTGCAGATGCAGCATGAGACCGATCCGGACCAGCTGTACCTGCTTCTGAGAGCGCTCTCCGGCAAAGGCGAGTGGCTGATAAGCCGAGCGGAGCATGTGCAACTCAGAATATGGGAACAGATTGGGCCGAGGCTTGCCAGGGCTGAGCGTTTTGCGGCCATGCTGGAACTGGCTGTTGCTGCGGCGTTTGCCTTTACGTTCGTCTTCGGCGTAATCGTGTCAAGATCCATCTCCCGGACTCTCGCTGAAACGTCCATGCAGATCCGGCGCGCGGCTGAGGCTACCCGGGAGGAAAGTGAGCGATCCGCCCGGGTGTCGGCAGACATGGAAAGCTCGGCGGAGCAACCTCAAGAAGCGCTTCAGAGTGTGTTGGGAGCGTTCCACGGGCTACTTGCGACCAGCCAGGTTTCGAGCGAAGCGTCGCTGAGAATCACCGGGCAGATGGAGATGGGCGCAAGGGCAGCGCGGGCGCTGGCTGAGCGCACAATGGTCACCGCTAGGGCTGCGGACAGGACCCAATCAACAGTATCCGCTCTCGGTATAAGGCTTACGTTCGCCGGCACAGCTTTGCACAACACCGTTGCCATGGTGCGAAGCAACCTCAAGGTAGCCATCCAAGCAGGCGAACGTGCAGAGAGGCTACAGGAGCAGATGGACCGGATCGATGCGGCTTTGCAGAGTATAACCAAGATAGCTGACCAGACCGAGCTGATAGCGCTCGACGCACGGATCGCGTCCGCCCGGGAAGACGAGAATGGGCTTGAGTTCGGGCGGGTGGCAGGCGAGATCGGCAGCTTGGCGCAGATGGCCGCCGGGACCTCGCTCCAGGTGAGGGGACTGGTTGATGGGATTAAGGCCTCTACAGTTGACGTGGCACGTGCGCTGGAAAACTCCATGGAGCGAATTCAGAACCTGCTCAACCAGGCGGCTGCAGTGGAAGACGTGTTTCGCGAGATTCACTCTTCATCTGGCGACATCATTGCTCTCATGGACGAGGTCAAGGATGCCGCTAATGCCGGCGCGGGCGAGGCCGACCTCGTGCAGACCTCGATGTCGGACATCCTGGATTCTGCCAGGGTCGTGGCGTCGCAATCCGGTGAGCTTGCCGAGAGAATGCAGGAAGTCGTGGAGCGCGCCACCGCGGCAGTGAGCGCCAGCGAGGTTGTGGCGTGCGGCATAGCCAGCCAGGCCCAGTCGGCCGGCGAGCAGTCGCGCCTGGCGGGCCAGGTGACGCTGGAGCTGGCGCGGTTGACGGCGTAGGAGTTGGGGCGGGGAAGAAGGTTGCGACGAAGAAGCCGTGGAGTTCGTCAGAGTATTGTGGTAGAATGCGGGTACCGGCGAACATACGTTCGCGATCGCTGCGGCGGCTCTGCGTATGCTGTCTGCGGCGAAGTGAGGAGGTGTTCCATGGACCACCGCATACTAGGCCGTACCGGGCTTAGCGTCAGTGTTATCGGCCTTGGAACTGAGTATCTGTTTCACGCAGGTCGGGATGTCGTTGCATCTGTAGTTGGCGAGGCTGCTGATGCGGGCGTGAACTTCATCGACCTGCTGGGGGCTGAGCCCGGATACCGTGACAACTTCGGCGCTGCGCTCCGCGGCAGGAGGGACCGGTTTATCCTTCAGGGTCATCTCGGCGGGGTGTACAGTAACGGGCAGGCGTATACGACGCGGGAACTCCCCATATGCGAGGGCTTCCTTCACGACCTTCTCGCCCGGCTCGGGACGGACTACATCGATGTGATTAACATTCAGGTCGTCGATAGGAAGGACGATTACGAGCAGATAATGGGCGCGGGCGGCTTGCTTGAGGTGGCGCAGAGGTTTCAAAGCCAAGGCAAGGCGCGCTTCCTCAGCTTATCGACTCACACGGAGGACATAGCTCTGGCAGCCGTGGAAAGCGGGCAGTTCGACAGCATCATGACCGGGTTGAATATGCGATGGCAACAGCCCAAAGTGACTTTGGCCTGTCGGGAGCAAGGCATAGGCTTGGTGGCCATGAAACCGTTCAGCGGCGGCGAATTCTTCCAGGCTCCATACTCTGATTTCATCACTCCCGTCAAGGCTCTCGCGTACGCAATAGCGCAGCCCGGCGTGTCCACGGTCATCCCTGGAGTAGCGAACGCTGACGAACTCCGGGCGGCTCTGGCGTATGTTGCCGCTAGTCCGGCTGACCGCGAGTTCGAGTCGCTTCTTCCCGATTTTGAGCAGAGGATCACGGGCGCCTGTGTTTACTGCAATCATTGCCTTCCCTGTCCGGCCGGGATATCTATTGGGGACCTGATGTGGGCCTTGAGAGCCAAGGACAGGGACTCCGAGTACGCGGAACCTGCGTACTTGGCGCTCGGTGCGAAGGGCTCATCGTGCGTGGAGTGCGGAGACTGCATGCTGCGATGCCCGTTCGGAGTCGACATCGTTGGGCAGATGCGGCGGGCCGTGCGTGTGTTCGGCGCGTAAGCAATGCGCCGGCGCTTGCTAGGCGGAAGGGGCTCGAAGCTAGAGTATGCGGAGAAATCGAAAGGAGACCTAACATGAAGGTCGAGATTGGCAGTAGAAGGCCTGAGGCGTTCAAGGAGTATTGGCCGGGTCAATATGAGTTGTTCTCGCATTTCGAGTATGCGTGCGGCATACCGCACGTTCTGTTCGTCATCACAACAGTGAAGGAGAACGGCAAGCCCAATGCGTGTTTTCACTCGTGGAGCGCGTTTGCCGGCGACGAAGGCGGATTCTTCGCCGTGATGCCTGGGCTCGGACAGAATACCCATACATACCAGAACATCATGCGGACCGGAGAATTCTGTGTGAACTTTCTAGGGCCTCAGTTCTGTGATGCCTGCATGAAGACGATTCGTGACAATTCGGATGAAGCAGACGAGCTTGCCGTGGGCGGATTCACCGCTGAGGAATCAGTAAACATATCGGCTCCCCGCATTGCAGAGAGCTTCCTATCGCTAGAGTGCACTCTCGAGTCGATGACTGACTTGTCGGGGAAGGGGATCACCTCTCTGGTTGTGGGCAGAGTCGTGAGCATCGCAGCCGACGAAAACTACGCCCGGGGGTTGGATGAGAAATACGGTCCGAGTGGGTTCATGTTCAGCATACATGCGCCCAAGAACTTGACGACAGGAGAGGGAGATACAACAGCCGTCGCGTCCCTGAACGTCCTCAGAAGAGTCGATTAGTAGCAATGGACCGGCAACGTGCTGGCAGTTCCGAGGGCCCGAATGTGTACATCATAAAGACATTATCAGATTCACGAGCGCGCTCATTTCGGTTATGAGCGCGCTCGTAAATCATGCGAAAGCTCATAGTACGTGCACCGCTTAACGCCTCGGCGAACGAGCCTTCCTTTTGAATGTGTCTGCCAGAACTGGGTTTCTGGCGCGCGGCTCGGTCACTAGGAGATTACTGAGTGTAACACCTTCGACAAACCCGCCGGGGTTGCTTACCACGATACAGTCCTGCTCCCATCGGATGTGAACTGCCCAAGCACTCGTTCGTATACTTTGAGCAGCGGCATTATGAGCTCTACTTCACCGCAGGGGCGAGTTCCTGGAGGTAGGCCGCCCGCGCCAGTAGGAAGTAGACTGTCTGCAAGGTGAGGAAGATGCCGGCGGCGATCGCTCCGTACTTCCATACCTCCATAGGCATCATTGGCGTAACGGTAGAGAACGAGCGAAGCGCGACCATCTGATGCACGAACGCGACGACCCAGGGGGCGAAGAACATTACAGCCATCTCCCGGGTCACGATTCCACGGACTTCCCTCCACGTCAGGCCAATCCGTCGGAGGGCGATGTACTTCGCCTGGTCCTCCTGGATCTCTAGGAAGAACCTGAAGTACAGCATCGACCCGGCCGCTAGGAAGAAGAGAAAGGCCACGAACATTGCGACAAGCATTGTCATGTGGATTGACGCCATCACCTGTGAGTATTGCTGGACTCGCGACACGTATGCCACTGGATACTCCTCGGGGATTGCTCCTCTTGCAGTCTGCTCCGCTTTCACGGCCCGCATCCAGTCATACAGCTCGCAGCTGAACCAGGTCTTCTGGTATTCTGCGGGCAGATCCCGCACAAGCTCGTCGAACCGGCTGTTGTCGCACACCAGCACGAACGCCGCGTCTTCTGTTCCGCTGACGAGTCGCGCGGAAATCGCTCCGTCTGCCACAAACATGAGGTCGGTTGCTCCTGCTACGGCGTGGATGGTCCGGCCCGCGTCATTGGGGCGTGAACGGTCGGGGTTATTCTTTGTTATGCGTACGACATGCCCGTAGTTCAGACGGGCCTCGACCGCCCCCGTCTCGCGCGCCCAGCGGTTGTAGTCATCCGCCGGTACGATGAGACCCGCGGCTTTTTCGGATATGTCTGGGACCTTGACTTGCAGCGCCCGCATTATCGCCGAGTCGGTGATCGCTGCGCCAGCGCTTGTGAGGCGGTCTCTGAAGTCCTCGACGATACGCACCGAATCGTCTGTAGC
>CAYZHL010000015.1:4644-6780 GCA_964478095.1 uncultured Clostridia bacterium
GATGGCTCTGGCGTAGAAACTGACTGCGTCTGCGGCCGGGCCTGCGCTCAGGGTGTAGATCACTCCGGAAGCGGTGAGTACCACGGCGCTAAGAATAGCTACCTGCGCCAGAATTCGCGCATTGTCCTTCATCTTGAAGACCAAGTCAGAGATCGTAAGCAGGTTCGTCTTCCTGTAGTAGATTGACTTGTGATGTTGTATACGCCGAAGCACAGCTACGCTTGCCTGTGTGAATAGGATGTGGGTCCCAGCACACACAATGCCTGTTACCGGCAGGAAAGCCATGACTACTCCCACTTCGGAGACCGTCCATGCCACGGCGTAGCCTGAGGCTGTGCATGCGATGCCGAGCGCCACCCGGAACCGGGAGTAGACGGGCGGCGTTTTGGGCTTAGCGGGCGCTTTCACGAGCTGTATCACCTGGTTCGTTTTGACCGAGACGATGTTGAGCGCACTGATCACGGCGAACAACGCCAGATAGGCGAGGGTCGTGGTCAATATCGGGCCAGACTGGATCACAAACGGGAGCGGCTCAGCGGACATCAGAATTCTGTCGATCACCATCACGAACAGCCTGGCGAACAGCCCCCCTAGAGCTAGCCCGGCTGCTATGGACGTGATCCCCACGATCATGCTCTCGCCGAACAGGAGCAGGCTCAGCTGCCAGCGCTCAGCGCCGAGCAGGGCGAGCACGCCCAGTTCTCGTTTGCGAGACTTCACGAATGCGGAATTCGAGTACAAGGTGAAGAAGATCGAGAATGCGATGATCAGGTACTGGCACACCTGAAACCCGATGGCGATCCCTGCAGCGCCTGTGTACTGCCCTCCGGCCACCGCCGGCAGGGCTCGAAACGACGCAAACAGGTAGAATACTACCACGGCGAATATGCTGCTTGCGAGGAAACCGAAGTAAGTGCGCCGGTTTTCGCGGACGTTCCTACATGCGAGACGCAGCAACGTCATTGAACTCACCTCCTAGGAGGCTCAGGGAATCTAGGACCTTCTGGAAGAACGCCTGACGACCATCAGCGCCCCGTCTGAGCTCCGAAAAGACCTTGCCGTCCTTGATGAATGTGATCCTCTGACAGAAGCTCGCCACGAACGGATCGTGCGTGACCACCAGGATCGTGGCGCCGTCCTTTTCGTTGAGGTCGCGAAAGGCCTGCATGACTCCGTGAGACGATTTGGAGTCGAGATTGCCGGTGGGCTCGTCGGCGAGCAAGATCGCGGGCCTTGGGACTATGGCGCGCCCTATCGCCGCGCGCTGTTGCTCGCCGCCGGATATCTCGTAGGTCCGTTTGTCTAGTATGTGGCTGATACCGAGGCGGACAGCGACCTGCTCAACCCGGCGCTCGATGTCGTCGGCGCGCACGCCGTCCAGCGCCAGCGGAAGGGCGATGTTCTCGCGGACCGAGAGCGTATTGAGTAAGTTGAAGTCCTGGAACACAAAACCGAGCTGACGACGGCGGAAAAGAGCCAGCTGATCGCCGCGAAGCTTGGCGGGGGATACGCCGTTCACCTCTACAGTCCCGGATGTGGGTGTATCGATGGTCGCCAGCACGTTGAGCAGGGTTGTCTTGCCGCTCCCGGACGGCCCCATGACCCCGACAAACTCGCCCGCCTCTACCTGCATGCTCAGGCCGCTTAGGGCGCGAGTAGTCGCTGCGCCCTTGGCTGAGCCGTATACCTTTGTGAGATCATGTGCGGTAAGGACCGCCATATCCCGAACCCCTCCTTGCCCTTGCACCTTGCGTATCTTTCGTCTTGTGTCTGCCAATGGCAATGGCCCTGCAGTCATGCTGCTGGGCGGAGCTTTCGCCCGGGCCATCGACTACGAGTATACAAGGCCGACGTGAATACCTCCATTGAACAGGCTTACGTAGGGACCTTTCAGCCTTACATTATCGCAAGGTTGCAGCGCCCACGCCGTGCGTTATCGCGGTTGTTGAGAAGGTGATCGTCATGGCTGCACCCTGCCCGGGCTGGGATTGGGCGGTGATGGTATGGCCGAGGGAGGCGCATATCTTCCTAGCGAGGAAGAGGCCCATGCCGGTGGATTCCGGAGCCAGGCGCCCGTTTTCGCCGGTGAAGAACGGATCGAAGATCCGCGGAAGGTCTTGAACCGGGATTCCGATC
>CAYZHL010000015.1:6790-10969 GCA_964478095.1 uncultured Clostridia bacterium
GATCGCGTACTGTGAGCGTCAGAGCGGGCTGGGAGAGGTCGGTCTGGTCATGAGAACCGGCCCGGACTTGATCGATCAGGACAAGGATGCGTCTGTCGCTGCCGGCTGATCTGGAGCGGTCGGCCCTCGCTGCGAGCGTGGCTGTGGCTGTGACTGTGGCTGCCGCTGCCGCTGCCGCTGCGGACGCTGGCCGGCTGACTCGGGCGTACTTGATTGCATTGGATACGAGCTGATCGACGACGAATGTGATCCACTTCTCGTCGGTCTCTACGATGGAGGTCGGGGAATGGCACTCAACACTCGGGTAGATGGAATACCTGATAAACTCTTTCCTGTGCTTGTTGACCACGTTGCGGGCGACCTCAGCGAGGTCCACCTGTTCGGGTAGGAGGTCCAGCGAGAATCGTTCCTGCCGGGCCATTCCCAGCATCGTCTCGAGAGCGTGGGCGATCCGCTCATTCTCCTCCTGAATGCTGTCGAACAGGGGCAACGCTTCATCTGCGGACCTGACCTCTCTTGACTGCTGGACTAGGAGGTCTATCACAGACACCGGTGTTTTCATAGCATGGACCCATCGGTTGGTGAAGTCGATATGCATCTGCGACTGCTCCTCACGCTTCAGAGCCTCCGCGGTGTGTGATGTGTATGCCGCGTTTGCCAGCCGGGATAGGATGCGCTGCTCGGCACAGTTGGGGGCGGGAAGAGACGGCGCGAGGGCTATCGGGTCGGGCGCCGCCGCGATTTCGCGGGCGCGGCGGAAGAATGCATACTGCCGCGAGTAGTCGATGACCACGGCGATGCCGAGCATCGCCACGTGGAGAACTACGATGTATGCCGCAGACCCATACGTGAGCCCGGGCCCGCCTGTCTGAAGCAGGTCCAGCTGGATGATGGCGATCGCGAGTGCTCCTGCAAACAGGTGAAAGATGATGAACGCGGCTCGACTCGCCAGATACTCAAGGATGTTCATGCGAATCCCTCGCCTTCCTCGCCCGCGCTCTTGCAGCCGGCGGGGCTGCGACGCTCATCCATCCATACAGGTGCCAGCTTGTAGCCCGCACCGCGGATGGTCTCGATGGCGCCTATCACTCCGATGGATTGGAGCTTGCGCCTCACTCGCGTGACGTTAACGGTAAGGGTGTTATCGTCCACAAACTCTACATCGTCCCAGAGCGCCTCAAGCAGGTAGTCGCGGGGAACGATCTGACCCAAGCGGCGCGCCAGGAGATCCAGCAGGCCGAATTCCTTGGGAGTCAAGAACGCCTGCGCGCCGCGCCACTCGACCATGCTTTTGCCGCGGTGAAGATAGAGTCCTTCGATTTCGTATACATCCGGGTCGGCCTCGGCTGAGGTCGAGTATTCCCCATAGGCCCGTCTGAGCGCCGCACGGACCTTTGCTATCACTACATCGATTGAGAATGGCTTGGTGATGTAGTCGTCGCCGCCATTGTCGAGAGCGAGGACCTGGTCCATGTCGCCGGAGCGGGCGGAGATGAAGATCACGGGCGCGTTCGACACGGTACGTATCTGCCGGCACCAGTAGAAGCCATCCATATAAGGAAGGTTGATGTCGAGCAGCACCAGGTGGGGGCAGGCGGCAAGAAACTCCGACTTGATGTCGCGCAGGCTTGACGGTCTGACAGGCTCATAGCCATACTTCTCAAGGCAGCTTGAGAGGATGTTGGCGATCTTGTCGTCGTCTTCGACTATCATGATCCTGTGCATAGGCGCCCCCCCTGTCCACTTGGTACATCATAGCACAATGGAAGGGAGCGAGGGCTCGGGGAGTCGCGGGCGCTGCAACGAGCAGAGGGCCCCACTGCGTCCTCACGCCGGCGAAATATGCATATTCCCGGTTCAGGTCCAGACGGCGAATGAGGAGCAGAGATTCCATATTGCTGAACACTGCCAAATGGCTGAAAGACTACTGTGATCTTGAGAGCATTGTTGGAGAGCGAATTCCGTGGGCGCTATCAACGCTGTCCGAATGGGCCATTCAGACGCGAATGGAACGATACCAGAGGTCCGTCATTTGTGGAGTGGGTCATGAGATTGAGGCGAATCTACCGGGTCGGCTCTCGGCGGTGTATGATGGGGTCATGAGGCGATAACGAGGGGGGCATTGCCATGTCTACCATCGGCAACCTAATCTGGATACTCACTGGCGGCATTGTCGGAGCGATTCTGTGGTGCGTGGCTGGGATGCTCCTTTGCGTCACAGTTGTGGGGATTCCTTTTGGGATCCAGTGCTTCAAGATTGCCTCGCTTCAGCTGGCCCCGTTCGGCAGAAGGATAGTGAACGATCCCGGCGGAGCCGTCATGGGCATCCTTGGCAATGTCTTTTGTCCTTGCGGCGGCGCACGTGGCCATGGGGCTGATTTTCGCAGTAACCATTATCGGGATACCTTTTGCCGTCCAAGGCTTCAAACTGGCCGCACTGTCGCTTGCTCCGTTTGGCAAACGGGTGGTATAGACTGCCGCGCAGGCGGCTTCGAGTGCAGTCAGGTCGCCGGCGCAAGGTGTTCGGTCAAGCGAGGCTAGCGTCCTTTCACGCACAGGCTCCAGTGGCGTTAGTCGGGCCGTGTCGGGGGCATCTCTGATGCGAGACTCCGCATGGGCGCTGATTCCCGGCGCCACGTGATATGATGATGTAGGGAATTCCAAACATACACCACAGGATCGGGGATGATTGTCATGGAGTATGTGGAGACCAGATTGCCATCGACTGCTCCTCCGCCATTGATGGCTAGAGGATCTCGTCAAGTACAGCTACTGGTGGTTCGACGGCTGTGGGAATCTGATTCTGGGTTGGGATAATGCCCCTAATCATAGGAGTGTCGACACTACTCCGCATCATGTGCATCTGCGCAGTACGACCAGCGTTTCATCATCCGACATACGCAATCTTCGCCATGCACTGACCGAGATACGGCGCCTGACTGAGAAAGGCCCGAGGCCTAGCCCCCGCGCTTAGGCCTGCTTTTCGGTACGAACAGCCTTCGGCGGACTTCACTGTCTGGAGGCGAGGAGGAACAGCCCGATGAGTAACGGCACGCGCGGACGCCTCAGCGAGGACGTCAACAGCTACATCAATGCGAGGGCGCTCAGGGGTATTGCCAAGACCGCTGCGCCTTCTCTCGCCATCAGCATCCTCCTGTTTGTGTCGGCCGGCAGACTGGATTGGACCATGGCATGGCTATACGCGGGATTGTCACTCACTGGGGTAGTGGCGGGCGCTTTAGCCGCAGGTCCGTCATTGCTTGCAGAGCGCTCCGGAGTCGGGCAGGGGGCCCAGGCGCTAGATGTGATTATGGCGATCATCATGGCATGGCTAGGACCCGTCGCGATCGCGCTTGTGGCCGGATTCGACTTCCGCTATGGCTGGCAACCGGAGGTTTCGCCCCTGGTTCAGGGAGCCGGTGCGCTGGCAGTGGTGTTTGGGTACGCTGTGGTTCTTTGGGCCATGGCAACGAATAGGTTCTTCTCGGGAGTCGTGCGCATTCAGGAAGAGCGGGGTCACACCGTCGTGGGCCATGGGCCTTATGCTCTGGTGCGACATCCAGGGTACGTGGGAGTGAGCCTGGCCGCGCTGGGGGCGCCCCTGATGTTGGGCTCGGCATGGGCGCTGATTCCTGCTGCCGCCACAATCGTTGTTATCGTTGTCAGGACAGCGTATGAAGACCGCACCCTTGTGCGGGATTTGGCAGGCTATGAAGCATATGCCCGGCGCGTTCGGTATCGCCTGCTGCCGGGGGTCTGGTAAGCCGACGTAGGTTTCGGGTTGTCGGGTTGTGCCGCGGCGCGGTTGACATCACGGCAGAGTTGGTGCAATATACTAGTGGCGGCTGACTGACGGGTCAGTCAGCCAGGAGCGCCGGTGCGTCAGACGAATGGCGACACAGCGCGTGAAATGGAGCTGAAATGTGTGAGGTCTCTTTCCAGGTTCGTTCAGGCGCACCCAGTGGCAGTGATCGTTGTCACGATCCTCCTGACCGTGCTTGCCGCCCTCAGCGCGACCAGGATCACAGTGAGCACCGCGGTGCGGGACTTCTTTCCCTCAACGGATCCCGAGATACTTGCGCTCGATCATATCGACGAGATCATCAAAACGATCCGGGAAAGCTATAACGACGCAAAACAGCGCCTGATGGAGCGCTTCGGACTCAGCGAGATTCAGTC
>CAYZHL010000015.1:10979-21317 GCA_964478095.1 uncultured Clostridia bacterium
GGTTCTGACTACGTTCTGATCGCCGCCAAGTGCGACGACGTATTCACCCCTGAGGGCCTGCAGGTTCTCCAGGATATCACCCAGGGTATCGAGGACATCGACGGTGTTCATTCCGTCAGGTCGGTCACCAACATGGTGGAAGTCCAGGGCACTCCCTGGGGCCTCGAGGTGGTGGACCTTCTCGCCGAGATGCCGACCGACCAGAGCGAGGCTGACGCTGTTCGGCGCCGCATGGAGGAGAACCCCCAGATAGCCGGTGTGCTCCTGTCCGGCAGCGGCAATTACGTTCTGTCTTTGGCGCAGCTTGCGCAGGGCGTCGACGCGGGTGCAGTGTCAGGCCAGATCCGCACGGTGATCGATGGGCATCGGGGCGACATCGCCTTCCACCTGTCGGGTTCGCCCTTCCTGAGCAAGGCGGCAGAGGAATACCTGACAGACGACCTGTTCAAGCTCTTCCCGTTTGCTGTAGTGGTGATCGTTATCGTTCTCGCACTGAGCTTCAGGACTATCAGCGGTGTGCTCTTGCCGCTAGTGACGGTGCTGCTGAGCATCGTGTGGATCCTCGGGCTAATGGGCGCAATCGGAGTCCCTTTGACACAGATGAGCGCAGTGCTGCCGGTTGTGCTGCTATCGTCGGGAAGCGCCTATGGCCTGCACATGATGCACCGCTACTACGAAGAGAACGGCAACGGAAACGGCAACGGTTCGGCCGGTCGTGCCCTCGAATCGGTGGGGATAGCGATAATCTTGGCGGGCGTGACCACCGTGGCGGGATTCGGGTCGAACGTGTTCAGCTCCATGAGGCGGATGCGCGAATTCGGCGGGTTGACGGCTATAGGCGTGGGCTTTGCTCTGCTCATCGCCCTGACGTTCCTGCCCGCCGTGCTGACTGTGCTCGACCGCAGGCACGGTTCGAAACACAGTCGGATTGCGCGTGCCGGTTCTGCACCGCGGGGCAACAACATGGCGCAGGGTAGCCGGAGATTCCTGGAGCGGGTGGGCAACTACGTACTGCGAAAGCCCATCGTAGTGGTCGTCGCCACTCTAGCGCTTGTTGCGTGGTCGGCGGGCGGGCTTTCGCGTCTCAAGGTGGACACCGATTTTGCCACGTTCTTCGATGAGTCCAGCGTCGCCAGGCGCGACTTTGACCTCATCAGGACCGAGTTTGGCGGCGTAGATACCATTCAGGTCCTGGTTGAGGGCGATATCCTAGATCCGGTCACCCTGAACGCTATCGAACGGGCGCAGCAGGATTTCCAGAAGGGCAGTGGGTTCGGGAAGGCCTTCTCCATTGTAGACGTTGTGAAGCAGGTGTCTCTGGCGCTTCATGAAGACGATCCTGCCTGGGACCGGATTCCTGAGTCGCGCGAGGAAGTTGCGCAGTACTTGCTGCTGGTGTCGATGTCGGGCGATGTAGGTGTCGATCAGATGCTCAGCCTAGATGAGACACAGGCCAGAATACAGGTGATGGTGGATTCCACAGTGAACTCGTCGAGCGCGGGAGCGACGCTCGACGAGGCCCGACGCATAGTCGCGCGCAATCTGGAGGGAGTAAGCGCTATCGAGCGCGTGTACCTCACCGGTTTGCCGTTCTTGTCGGAGTCGATGGGGCTGCAGATAATGGCGGGCCAGATGAAGAGCCTGCTCCTGGCCGGAATAGCAGTCGCGGCCATCGTCTATTTCACCCTTGGGCGCTCGCTCACGTCGGCATTGTGCATGGGCCCGATAGCACTGACCATTCTTGCCAACTTCGGCCTCATGGGTTGGGCAGGCATACCGGTCAACTTGGTTACGGCGCTCGTAAGTTCGATAGCCGTCGGTATTGGCATCGATTACAGCATTCACGTCTATAACAGATACTCTGAGGGCCTGCGTGGCGGGCTCACGCCTAATGAAGCCATTCATGTCACCATATCCAACACCGGCATTGCCGTGGCGCTGAACGCCCTGTCGGTGGCGGCGGGGTTCATGGTGATGCTGGCGTCCAAGTTTCCTCCAGTGCGCCAGTTCGGCACGTTGATTGCGGTGACTATGGCGGTATCGGCAACCGGCGCCCTGTCGCTACTGCCAGTGACCTTGCTCGCGGCGAGCAACTGGAAGTTGGCCCGGGCGCCGGGTGCGAAAGAACAGCGCGCAAGAGGACATCAGGGCACGCAGAAGACAGGACAACGAGCGAGAGGGGAACGGGTATGAAAAGCAAGGCAGACTGGGGCATAGCTGCCGTCAATGCACTATGCGCGGCAATGGCGTTGGTCGTGCTTATAGCATTCGCGCCTACGCCGTTTGCGCAAGCTGCTCCCACGGCGCAGCAGGTGCTGGATTCGGTGGAGGGTTCGGGGCTATTGACAGGTAGCGGGCGCGCAGTGATTGAGATGACGGTGGAGAAGGGCAAGCAGAAAAAGACGCACCGTCTCGAGGTGTTCCGGGTAGACGACGGGAAGGGAACATCCAAGCAGATGGTGGAGTTCCAGGCTCCTGCCGATGTCCGGGGCACGAAGTTTCTCAGCATCACGCAGCCGGACGCCGAGGATCAGATGTGGCTGTACCTGCCAGCGGTCGGACGCGAGCGGAGGATAGCCGGCAGCGCAGTGCAGGGGCAGTTCATGGGGACTGACTTCACATTCGAAGAGATCTCCATGAACGAGAACACGTGGAAAGCCTATGCGCCCGCCCTCGCCGCCGATCAGAAGATAGACGGTAACCTGTGCTATGTAGTGAAGCTCACACCGAAGGGCTCGGGCTCCTCGTATACGTGCGTGGTGCTGCACGTCTGGCAGGACACCTCGATTCCGCTGAGGATCGAGTTCTTCGGCAAAGGCGGCAAACTGCAGAAGGTCATGACCTTCTCCGATATCAAACGCACGTCCAAGGGCGTGTTGCAGCCCAACATGATTGTCCTTGAGAATGCCTCTTCGGGAAGCGTTACTACAGTCAAGATAATCGAAACCGACGAACGGCCCATATCGGACGATGTATTCAGCCTGAGATATCTGAGGAAGTAGGGGTGAGTCGCTTGAGGTCGAAGCATGTATGGGGTCTACCGGGGATTGTCGCGGTGTTGATCACTGCGTTGTTGGCGCTTCTCGGCGCGCCGGCGGCAGCCGAGGCCGCCGCGCCAGTGGCCGGCGCTTTAGGGCTTTCCGGAAGCGCTGAGTACCAGTTCCACTACGGCTTTGAGGCCAAGGAAGTAACCAGCGACCAGCTCAAGCTGCGTCTTGCCCTAGACGGAGATATCAGCGCCCGCATAGGGTATCACGTGGATGCTTGTGCGTCCCTGTCCTCCAAGCCTGAGCGCAAGTCGCAGCTCAAACTGGGAGAAGCCTATCTGGATGTGTCATTGGGCCCTGTGGACTTGAGGCTTGGCAATCAGCTGATCAACTGGGGCACGGCCGACGGAATCAACCCCACCAGCGTCGCGAACCCCCGCGACTTGCTCTCCGTCACTGACCTCGGCATTGCCGGAGCGCCAGTGCCGGCAGTGGCGGCCACTTACTATTTCGGCAGCGCGTCGGCTGTGACGGGCGTGCTCATACTGGATTTTGTGCCGGCCGCCATACCCGGCGAACTGGCCCAGTTGGAGCCGGACGGCAAGCCTGATAGCCTCCGGGACAAGCTGGAGTTCGCTGTTCGAGGCGAGACGATGCTGGGCGGCTACAATGTGTACGCGTCGTACTTCTACGGGTGGCAGGATCTGCCTGCCGCATGGCTGCAGGCCACTGGGCAGCCCGACCCTTATCCGCCGTTCGCACCGCACCTGAAGTACCGGCGGATGCATCAGTTCGGCCTGGCTACCGCCGGCACGCTGGGCGATGCCGCTGTGTGGCTCGAAGGGGCTATGACGGTACCCGACAAGCTCGAAGAACTGGACGCGGCGCCTCCGGCAACGATGCCGCTGTCGTCGAACGATCCGTCTTTCCAGGTAGTTGTGGGCACAGACTACACGTTCAACATCGGCACAGGATTGTTCGCGTCAGCTCAGATAATCTACGATAGCGCGAATGCATTGCTGAGCCCCTACACCCAGCCCGGGCAGGAGCGCAAGGCGGGCGTCTACTCTCTACTCGTGGCGCGCTACTCCCCGACTGACGATCATCATTTGGAACTGGTAGGCCTTGTGGACCTTACGGGCAAGGCAGGGCTGGTGATTCCGCGATACACCTACAAGCCGGTTCAGGCGGTAGAGTTGTCGGTCGGGGCGATCGCGGGATTCGGAGACCACACGAGCCCGATGGGTTCGATCGTGCCGGCCGCCCGCGGGGTGATTGCCGGGATGAAGGCAAGTTTCTAGCACTGCCGATACTGGGCGCGGTGCATCTTCGCCCCCACGCGATCAGGTGGGGGCGAAACCACGTACTGCAGGCAGTGCGCGACATGCGGGGAATATCCGAGGAAGACAAGGAAGACGTGTAGTTTGCGGCGAACTCCACGTAGCATGTAGAGGTCGCAGATGATGAGCGGGGAGAGATCGTAGAATGCCCAACGTGCTTGCGTTTCTGTCCTATATACTGGCGATGACAATCACGCCGGGTCCGAACAACATGATGTGTCTGGTCAACGGGAGCAGGTTTGGCTTCCGCAAGACGCTTCAGTTCATTGCCGGTCTTTTCGCAGGTGTGATAGTGGTGATGACTGCCTGCAGTTACTTCAACCTGTCACTTTCACGGTTCATCCCTAGCTTTCGCCCTTTCGCTGAGGCCTTAGGCGGGCTGTACATGCTGTATCTGGCTGTGCGCGTGCTCAGAACAGACGTAAACACGGCTACCGCAAACGCCCGCAGCGCAACGTTTGCCACAGGCATGGGCATGCAGTTTGTCAACGCGAAGATGCTCCTGTATGGCCTGACGGTTACTGCGAACTTCATCACTCCATACTATCAATCTCCCGCGATCCTGCTTCTGTTCTCTGTGTTCCTAGCGTGCTGCTCAGCGTTAGCGGCGTCTTGCTGGGCATTGTTCGGCACAACCATTCAGCGTCTGTTCGGCCAGTACAGGAGACCTCTCAACATTGGCCTGACTCTGCTGCTGCTATATGCCGCCCTGTCCATATCGGGGATACTGCCGCGCATTAGGTCGCTGCTCTGATCCTTCCTTCGTCTATCGCGATTATCCGTGCACGCAGGAGTGGGGCCCTGTGGTATCGAATCAGAGCGCCACTCGGGGGTGGACGCGTACATGAGACACTACTACGGGATGGATTACTACACAATCATCGGCGTCGACCGTCATGCTACCGCGGCCCAAATACGCGCCGCGTATCGTGCAAAGGCCCGCACATGTCACCCCGATGTGTGCCGCGACCCGAACGCTGCCAGCACATTCACTAAGCTTGTGGAGGCTTATGGCGTGCTGAGCGATGCCGGGAAGCGACAAGACTACGATGCGTTCCTGGATCGCGATCGGGCGCTTCCAGGCATACAAGTTCGATTCCACTCCCGCCTTCGTCCCATCATCGACAGCGTCGCCCGCCGACTGCCCGAGGATCCTCTGCCCTCGCTAATGAAGGCACTGCAGGTCATCGGTCTGCTCCTGGCCGCCGTTATTCTGCTGCTGGCTGCTCTATACGTCTTGTAGAGGCTATCGCGGCGAGGTAGCGATTTCGCCGCGCTTGGCTGCCGTGTGTGGCCGGATTGACAATGCATGGCACATCGACCGCGGGTCACGCGGGTCAGGCGAGGGCGCCACGCCGGCGTCTTGGCAATGCACCGGCTGCCGCCAGAACTGCGCTTGCACTCGCGAGGAGGGCCACGGCCGCCGTGGGTCGCGAATGCGCCTGAGTGAAGTACACGCCGCCTTCGCCGAGGGGCGGGAGGGGTATGGGATCCACCGGCAGGCCATTTCTGACGGCCAGGCCGCGCACGTCCAGCAGGTTGATCACAGGCACTCCCATGGCTACGTACTCGAAGATCAGCCCGCGCTCGGGATGAGCCGACATCACTGGCGGCTGCATGACCAGCCCGTTGGGGAAGTCAAGTGAAGCAGCAGTATTCCCGTAGTTGGCGGTTGCGCCTCCGATGTTCACAAAGCATGCTACCGGTCTTCCAAGTCGCTCGGCCGCGTGGGCGAAGATCTCCATTCGATGCCTGATGCTGTCGGCCACCGTGTTTGCCTTCAGCAACGGCGCCCCTGATCGGGTCGCAGCCTGCTCAAAGCATTCGGCGCCTTCGCCGAAGACTCCATTCGCTCCGACATCACCTTCACCCCCGAGCGATACTGCCGCCAGCCCGTAAGGCAGCATACCGCGACTGTTAAGGAAGACCAGCATGTCGCCGAAGGTGAACTCCGGGATATTCGCGCCGTACATGGACGCGCCTATCGAGTATACTATGGCAGGCTGAAGGTCAAGCGCTCTGCATGCCGCCAGTGTCGCCAGGATGAGGGCGGGGAAGGAACCGCTTGCGCCCACCGCAACCACATCGCCCGGCTCAAGCCCTGCGTCGAGGAAATACCGGACCATCAGTGCAGCGAAGGCGGGGTTGGTGGACGTGCGCTTGGCCTCGAGAACTCCGAGTGTAGTCGTGATGGGAGTGAACTCCGCGCCGATCAGGCCGGTGCCGTTGGGATCGAGTTCAGGGTCGAGGTGGATCCCGCGTGCTGTCCGCTCTTCCGCTATGGCGAGGGTGCAATCTCGCATGATCGCAGCCGCTCTGACCTGTCTGTCATAGAATTCGGTTCTGGCCAGCGCAGCATCGGGCCGGCGGTGCAGGGCCATCGACGCCCGGCCGGACTGCTCCGCGAGTGCGAGGCCCGCAGCCGCTAGGGCTGCCGCCAGCACTATGCCCAGGGCGCGTACTCGGCTGCGGTTGAACCCGTGGCCAAAGGGCGTAATCCCGGCAATTGCGTTGACAGTAGAGCCGGCCGCGGCTATCTGCGGCTTCTTGGCATGCATCTGGCCTCATTTACCTCCTAACGGATGTTTACCGGAACTCGACTAGATCAGGCCGGACAGGATCAGGATAAGGCGCACCATTGCCGATAGCAGAATGACAGAAGCCACTGTGCGTAGTACGCCCTGCCGAGCGATATCGTTAGCGATCAGGCCCGGGACGATGTAGCCGATGGTGCGGAGCTCATGGCCGCCCCAGCCTAGCTTGACGCCTGTGCGAGCCATGGCCCAGCCTATCCAGAACCCTGCAAGAATGCAGGCTGCGAATCGACGGCGTCCGTAGAGGATCACGGCGCTAGACAAGGCCCAAACAAGTGCGTAAGCTGCCAGTGCCGCGAGGAAAGTGGCGGCAACCCTTGCAGGCTGGTTCATGTACAGCGCTAAGTAACCCGGAACGACCAGGCCGCCGCCTAATAGGCCGGTAAGCTCAGTGTAAAGAAAGCTGACTACTAGACCTATTCCCACCGATAGCGCGACAGTCATAGCGGCGCCCCATTCTCAAGAAAATAGTCTGCGATACTCTGCCCGGCGCCTCTGGTGTTTCCGATCCCAAGTAGATGAGCGCCTCCCCTGCATTCTCCTGCTATCCTGTCAATCGCCAGCTGGGCATCGCGGATCTTCGTGAGATCCACTATTCGTTCAGCCGGCATTCCCGCGCGCCGCAGGGTGCGCGCAGCCAGTCGTCCCGATTCTCCCACAAGAAACACCATTGACGGTCGGATTTCCCGCGCAACTAGTTCCGCCATCTCCCCTATGCGCGGCAGACGGTCGGACCTGTTGTTCATTATCACTGCTGTTGGTAGCGGTGATTCGGAGCCTGCTCGTGCCCGGTCGGCGAATAGCCTCCATGCATCGAGCGTGGAGTCACGGTCATTGGCCGCAAAAGCGTTCCCGAACACGTAATCCGCTCCGCCGAGAGTGATCTTGCGTACGGTCATCGAACCGGGATCACCCGCAGCCCGCGCCATACCGGCGAGCGCTGATTCGCGCGGAACTCCCGCCAGTTCACAGGCGCGCAGGGCGCATGCCACGTTTTCCTTGAAGCTGACATACTCGAACTCGGCGTTGACTCTGTCCGGCACGTCTGAGCCATCCACTGCGTGTAGATGTGTTGCCGCTTTCGCGGCCGCCCGCTCGAAAACGGGAAGCCACTCTCGTTCAGCTGTGACCAGATGACCGCGATACGGAGCGCTCAGCGCAAGCACCTCGGCCACATCGGCCGCGGTCGGCCCCATTACGTCGAGGTGATCTCGCCGCGCGTTGGTTATCACGCCTATCGTCGACCGGACCATGCGGCGCTCAATCACCCACTGGTTCTCCGGCTCCAGCGCCATGCACTCCAGCACCACAGCGTCCACTCCGCGTCGAGCCGCCAGCCGAATGATGCGCATCTGTTCGGATATGTTGGCGCGACCGCCGCGCCTGGCGATAGGAAGTTCAGACCCGTCTTCCATGATCAGCCTGGCTGCTGTGCCTGTGGTCTTGGCAATCACGCGGAGGCCTCCGGCCCTCAGACCTGCGGCTATCAACCTCGTCGTAGTGGACTTTCCCCGTGTGCCATTGACCTGCACCCGAACTGGTATTCGCTCGAGGCGCCGCTGGTGAATGAAGTTTTCGATCACACCGGCGCCGAGCAGACAAATGCAGAGAACCGCAAACACGTACATGCCCGGCCACCGCCTCCTACACAACGAAAATTCGCCGCTCAAGCTGGCTCTCCTGCCATGCAGCTCAAGATGGCAAAGGAATGAATGGTAATGCGTAGAATTAGCAAGAGCATAGCGATGTCTTGGGGTGCCCTGTGGCGAATCGTGCATGCGTCATGCTTCCATAGGATCAGCCCCCGGGCTCGCGCAGTTCGAGAAGGAGGGATGAACCGGTGAAAGGGCTTGCTATTCTAGCGGCGACATTGCTTCTCCTGGCAGTCATGAGTATCGGAAGCGGTATGGTGTTGGCCCAGGCGGACCTCGATCCCCATGCGCCGCTGGACACAGTCGCGCGCCATGGCATGGTTGCCGCAGCTCACCCACTCGCTGCACAGGCGGGGGTTGACGTGATGCGGGCCGGCGGCAACGCCATCGATGCAGCGATCGCAACTGCGCTGACTCTCAACGTGGTGGAGCCCAATGCTTCTGGGCTGGGAGGCGGAGGGTTCATGGTGATCCGGTTTGCGAAGACCGGAGATGTAGCCGTGATCGATTACCGGGAGAAGGCGCCGGCCTCCGCGACTCGCGACATGTACGCCTCTGATCAGGCTAAAAAGGAACTCTGGACTCAGCTGGGCGGGAAGGCGATAGGCGTTCCCGGAACGCTCAAAGGGCTTGAGATGGCTCTGCAGATGTACGGCACTCTCGCATTCGCCGACGTGGCAGCGCCCGCAATCAAGCTTGCTGAAGAGGGCTTTGAGGTCTCATCCGAACTGAGCGGCATCATCAAGGACAACTATGAAAAACTGGCCAGGTACAATGATCCCGATAAGGTACCCTATTTGTGCGATGGGCTGCCGCTAGAGCCTGGCGACATACTCCGCAACCCGGAGCTCGCTGCTACGTTCAGGTTGATAGCCGAGAAGGGTTCAGATGCGCTATACCGTGGCCCCGTGGGAGAGGCCATAGTGGCGGCTGTGAACAAGTCGGGCGGGAACATGACGATGCAGGATCTTGCCGATTACAATGCAGTCATGCGCACACCGGTGAGGGGTACATACAGAGGCCTTGAGATCATATCAATGCCCCCTCCGAGCAGCGGCGGCACGCACCTGATTGAGATACTAAACGTAATGGAGAATTACGACGTCAAGGCGCTCGGGCACAATACGCCTGCGTATATGCATACACTCGCCGAAGTGCTCAAACTAGTGTTTGCCGACAGAGCCGCCTACATGGCCGATGCCGACTTCGTGAAGGTGCCCGTGACGGGCCTGACTTCCAAGGAGTATGCAAAGACCTTGTTCAATCAGATCTCTCCGGACAAGGTGCTGAGAGAGCTGAAACCGGGCGAACCTGAGAACTTCGAGCACGAGAGCACGACTCACCTCACGGTCATTGACGAGGAAGGCAACATAGTCTCGCTCACGCAGACCATCAACTACTTCTTTGCATCTGGAGTAATGGCGGAAGGCACAGGACTGCTCCTCAACAACGAGATGGACGACTTCTCGACCAACCCCAATTCCGTGTCGGCGCCCGAGCCCGGGAAGAGGCCTCTATCAAGCATGAGCCCGACAATCATCCTGAAAGACGGCAAGCCCTTCATGGCGCTGGGCACCCCGGGAGCTACAAGGATATTCCCGTCGATGGCGCAGATCATCATGAACGTTGTCGACTTCGGAATGGGGCTTGACGAGGCTATTGAAGCTCCCAGGATGTTCTGCTCCAGCTCTGCCGGGAAGCCGGGCACTCTGTTCGTGGAAAGCAGAATCCCAGCCGAGGTTCGCGATGCATTGAAAGCCATGGG
>CAYZHL010000016.1:0-3324 GCA_964478095.1 uncultured Clostridia bacterium
GCCCAGAGGCAGTCCACCTATGCGCGCGATACGATGCCCGCCTTATATTCTGCCTCATACTTAACCGGTTAAGTTCGGACCACGCCAGTCTCTCAAGTGTACTCTCGAATATGCGAGGTGGCGCGTTTTGAAACCTACTATCCGCGACATTGCCGAGGCAGCCAGCGTATCTACGGCGGCCGTGTCATACGTTATCAATGACAAGCCTGGCGTAAGTGACGACACCCGGCGGAGAGTGCTCAAGATCATGCGGGAGATGAGATACCGACCTAATCCGCAGGCGAAAGGCCTTGCTGATCGCAGAACAGGCATGATCGGGCTCATGATCCCCGATATCACCGATTCGTTCTACGTGAATGTTGTACGCGGGGTCGAGGCCACGGCAAACCAACTGGGGTACACGCTGAACCTGTGCACCACGCATGGCGACGGTGATCGTGAGCGAGATGTTGCGGAGCGTTTCGCCAGCGGAGGGGTGGACGGTGTGATCATGATGACGTACAGGCTCGCCCCATCTGAGCTCAAGGATCTCGGCAGCCGGCGTGCTCCTGTTGTGGTGATCGACAATCCGGATGCGGCGGGATGGGTGCCCTCACTAGTTGTCGACAACGTGGAGTTGGGGCGTACCGCCACATCGTATCTACTGGAGCTTGGCCACCTCAGGATAGGGTTCGTGCACGGTGTGGAGGGGTCGGTCACTTCCGAGAGCCGATACCAGGGCTATGCGCAGACCCTCAATTCGCATAGTGTGGAGCTTTCGCCTGATCTCGTGGCATACGGGGAATTTGCTTACGACGGCGGAGCTGAGGCGGCGAGGCGACTTCTCTCCATGTCTGATCGTCCTACCGCGGTTTTCGCTGCGAATGATCAGATGGCGTTGGGGGTCATGAATGCAGTGGCCGAGCTGGGGCTGTCGGTTCCCGATGACGTGTCGGTCATCGGCGTTGACGATATTGAGGCATCAAGCCTGGTGGCTCCCGGGTTGACGACGCTCCGGCAACCCACGTGGGAGATGGGAGCGTGCGCCGTGCAGACGCTTGTGGATATCCTCAAGGCGTCGGAAGAGCAGAGCGAAGGCGAAGCTGCCGACTCCCAGGCAATCAGCAAGGTGTTCCAGGCCGAACTGGTCGTGCGCGGGTCCTGTGCAGCCAGGCGGCACGGGTCTTTGGGAGCCGGAACCCCGGCAGGCCAGCGGGATGGCAAGGGATACGCAAGGGATGCGCAGGGGAGGCGGGACTCTAGGTGAGGAAGTTCGAGTCGAAGTACGGCTACTTTGATGAGGCGGCGCGGGAATATGTGATCACCACTCCGCACACTCCCAGGCCATGGGTGAATGTTATTTGCCCCGGTGATTGGGGGGTTATCTTGTCGCAGACCGGCGGAGGCTACAGCTGGCGCAAGCATGCATCACTCAATGCTGTCACTCGATGGTCGCAAGATATCGTCCGGGACAATTGGGGTAAATACGTCTACATACGCGACGACCGTTCAGGCGAGGTATGGTCGACGTCGTGGATGCCAACCAGGCACCGCACGGACAGCTACCGTGTGAGGCATGGGATGGGCTACTCTGTGATAGAGTCGGAGACTGCAGGAATAGCCAGCTCCCTATCGGTTACGGCGCCCCCGGGCGAACCTTTGGAAGTGTGGTTTGTTGAACTTGCTAATCGCGGCGGCGACGAGCGTGAGCTGTCGCTGTTCTCGTTCTTCGAATGGTGCCTGGGGGCATCGCCCGACTGGCACCGAGAGTTCCATCGAGCTTTTATCGAAACATCGCTTGAGCCTGCGCTGGCCACAATGTGGGCCCGGAAGAGGCTCTGGGAGATTCCCGACTCGGAGGGCAGATCGTGGAATAGGTCATGGGGCTACACCGCATTCCATGCATCAAGCCTTCCCCCGGAGGGCTTTGAGGGAGACAAAGAGGCGTTCCTGGGCATGTACGGCGACATGGCTAGGCCCGCTGCGGTGGAACGAGGCTTCCTTTCGAATTCGAATGGCAAGTGGACTGATGCTATCGGATCAATTCACGTCAAGGTGAAGATCCCGCCCGGCGAGAGCAGGCGCGTGTCTTTCGTGCTCGGGGTGGTTGAAGAGGGCCGTGAGCATGAAGCCCGCGCACTCATATCCAAGTATCGCGATCCGCTCGAGGCCGACATGGCTCGGGAGCGCGCAGCCCGGTTCTGGGCCCGGCTTCTTGCGCCGTATCAGGTGAACACGCCGGATGACGCCTTCAACCTGATGAGCAACACTTGGCTTCCGTATCAGGCGATCTCAGGCCGTATGTGGGGACGGACCGGCTACTACCAGTCGGGCGGGGCCTACGGCTTCCGCGATCAGCTCCAGGACAGCCAGATCTTCCTTCCGCTTGACCCATCGCACACCGCAAAGCAGATCACTCTCCATGCAGAACATCAGTACGCTGACGGCCATGTAGACCACTGGTGGCATCCCATCTCTGAAGCAGGAGGCGGCGGCCTCTATTCCGACGATTTGCTGTGGCTTCCCTTTGTCACTATCAGCTATCTCAAGGCGACTGGGGACTTCGGCCTGCTGGACGTGGCGGTTCCCTACCGCGACGCAGAGCCGGAGAGTGTGTGGAAGCATTGCCTGCGTGCCGTTGATCTCAGTCTGCTAAGGCGGAGTGAGCGTGGTCTTCCACTGATACTAGGCGGCGACTGGAACGATGGGCTGAACGCCGTGGGCACAGCCGGGCGCGGAGAGAGCGTGTGGTTGGCCGAGTTCCTCTGCGCTATGCTCCCGGATCTTGCGCACATTGCTCGACGCCGTGGTGAGACGGGCGTTGCCGATAGGTACGAGCACTCATGCCGCGCGCTTGCGCAGGCCGTTAACACCTACGGCTGGAGCGACGACGTCGACGGCAGCGACGGCAGCGACGGCGGTGATGGCAGCAGAGGCGACAGCGACGGCGGTGATGGCAGCAGAGGCGACAGCGACGGCGACCTCGGCGGCAGCCGCGGCGGGTGGTACATACGTGCAACGTGTGATGACGGCTCGGTGATAGGCGCTCCTAGCTGCAGGTACGGCAAGGTGTTCCTCAACGCTCAGGTGTGGGCGATAATGAGCGGTATTGCAGGCGAGCGGGCCGGGCGGGTGTGGGACGCGGTGGTCAAGCACCTTTCAAAGGAATGTGGACCTGTGCTCCTCTCGCCTGCTTACGGCGAACCTGATGAGAAAATCGGCTATCTGAGTCGGTATGCGCCGGGGGCGCGTGAGAACGGCGGGCGCTACACCCATGCTGCCGCATGGGCCATAATCGCTGCGGTAATGATGGGAGACACATCTGAGGCCTGGCGAATGTACGAG
>CAYZHL010000016.1:3405-3636 GCA_964478095.1 uncultured Clostridia bacterium
CTGTGAGGTGCGGGTCATCTCCGGATAGGTACAAGGCGGAGCCCTACGTGACCGCGGGCAATGCTGCCGGCCCGGATTCCCATGCTTACTGCGAGGGGGGATGGACCTGGTATACCGGTTCGGCCACATGGCTGTTCCGTGTGGGGTCAGAATGGCTACTTGGCGTAAGGCCCGAATGGGACGGGTTGCGTATCGATCCTTGCATCCCGGCGCACTGGGACGGGTTCTCCA
>CAYZHL010000016.1:3794-5670 GCA_964478095.1 uncultured Clostridia bacterium
TGGCGTCCTGCTGCCGGCTCTTGGTGACGGGAAGACGCACAGGGTCGAGGTTGTTCTCGGTTAGGCCAGTATCGGGCGAATATCAAATGCTGGGGGGCGACCAATTTGAGAAGGTTCGTGGTTCTGGTGTTGGCCGTGGTGTTCACCTTTTCATGTTGCTGCTTGGTGAACGCAACTGGCATGGACCGGTCATATCTGTTCAGCATGGATACTGCCGAGGAAGTTGCGAAGTTCGACAACGACAATACCGGTGCGAAGATCGAACTGTCTCGCGAGGTTGTCAGGCAAGGCTCAGCGTCCCTGAAGATCACCCCGAGCGGGAAGTCTCCAGAGACCAAAATCGCCGTGGACATCGCGGGCGACACTCTGTCCGCGTGGATCGGCAATGACGCGCTCGCGGTTCATGTCTTCATCCCCGAAAAGATGAAGGTGGCGCCCAACTCCTTCTTCCTGGGGATGGCCGATCTTTCGGACGGATGGGCATGGGTCGACGGCGTGTTCCCCAGAGTGGAAGTGAAACCCGGATGGAATGACATCGTGTATACCCTTTCGGGCGCGATGAAGAACGTCAAGGAAGGCGGTCACTACAAGATCTACCTGTCCTTCTTTGCAGTAGACGAGAGTAACGCCAAAGTGCCTTTGGCAGAGCCTTTTTTTGTGGACGGAATACGGGCGGAGAAGCTCGATGATGCAGGTTCGACAGCGTCGGGTGGACCCGTGGGCAATTGGATATGGGTAATGGACGATGAGGCGGAACTTGCCGGATACGACAACGACAATACAGGCGCCAAGTTCCAGCTGGAATCTGGTGTGGTGTGTCAGGGATCGCGTTCCGTGGCGGTCATTCCGGATGGAAAAGCCGTGGAGACCAAACTTGCATTGGACCTCGTAGGCCAGCGGCTTGAGGCCTGGATAGGTCAGCGCGAAGTGACGCTCAATGTGTATCTGCCTCCCGCGAACCAGCTCAACCCCACGATGTTCTTTCTGGGGCTTGCCGATCTTTCCGACGGATGGGCGTGGGTGGGCGGTGTGTTTGCCACGTCTGAAGTGAAGCCCGGGTGGAACCAGGTGAAGTACGCGCTCCCTGACGAGATGAGCAACTTGAGGCCGAGCGGCAGCTACAAGATATATCTTGCCTGGGCTCATGTGGACGAAGCAGGCAGGAAACTGCCGCTTGGGGAGAGGTTCTTCATCGACGGAATAGGGCTCGCCGCAGCGTCGCTTTCCCGTGAAGAGCTCATTCGGCAGATCCCGGAGCACGTTAAGGCCGAAGTCGCGGGCATTCTCGACATGGACGATGAGGCGATTCTGGATGTGCTCGAGCGGAAAACCTTCGATTACCTGTGGTGCGAAGCGAACCCTAGCAATGGGCTGATACGTGATCGCACCATGAAGGGTTCGCCCTGCAGCATAGCGGCTGTGGGGTTTGGCCTCTCGGCGATTCCTGCTGCGGTGGAGCGAGGGTGGATCACTCGCGATGACGGATACGCGCGGGCCCTTGCGACGCTCAAGACCTTCGCTAGCGGAGGCGTAGAAGGGCAGAGGGGTTTCTACTATCACTTCGTGGATATGGCGGAAGGGCGCAGGTTCGGAGATTCGGAGATCTCCTCGATCGATACTGCCCTGTTCCTTGCAGGCGCCCTCACCTCAGGGCAGTACTTCGCAGGAACTGAGGTTGAGGCCCTGGCCAACAAGCTCTTCGCTGAGGCAGACTGGCAGTGGATGATGAACGACGGCGATACCCTATCGATGGGCTGGAAGCCGGAAGTCGGGTTCCTTTCGGCGAGGTGGAACTCGTTCAACGAGGGTCTGCTGGCGTACGTCCTCGCTGTAGGCTCCCCGACGCATCCAATTCCGCCGTCTGTGTGGGACAACA
>CAYZHL010000016.1:5680-14572 GCA_964478095.1 uncultured Clostridia bacterium
GTCATCGATTACGGGACCATCCGCACCGGCAAAGGCTGCGGCATCTTCTTCCAGACCGCCGACCTCCGCGGAACCGGCCGCCTCGACATCGTCGCCCCGGGCAAGGACGGCCTCTACGTCTTCTTCAACGAGGGTCTGCAGGCGTACGTCCTCGCCGTAGGCTCCCCGACCCATCCTGTGGAGCCGGCTGCGTGGGATAACATCTTCCGTCCTGTGAATGAGAACTACATCTGTCTTCCGCAGGAGACGCTCTTCGTGTACCAATACCCTGCCGCATGGGTTGATTTTCGCAGCAAGGAAGACCGCTACGCCAACTACTTCAACAATGCTGCTACTGCCGCCAGGGTCAACAGGCTGTTCGCGGTTTTGCGACGGTTCAACTACTCCACCTACGACATGGACATCTGGGGCATCTCGGCGTGCGACGGCCCTGCAGGCTACAAGCCGTACGGCGCGTCCGAAAGCAACCACGACGGCACTGTGGCGCCGTACGCGTCCATAGCGTCAATGCCCCTCACGCCGGGGCTGTCGATGGCGGCGATCAGGGCGATGCTCGAGCGCGAGGGCGGCTTAGTGTGGGGCAAATACGGGTTCGTGTCGGGGTTCAACGTCGACGCGAACTGGTATTCGGATCAGTATGTCGGCATCGACCAGGGGATCATCCTGCTCATGCTGGAGAACCATCGATCTGAACTGATCTGGAAGCTCTTCATGTCACATCCCGCCATCTCTGGCGCCATGTCCAAGATCGGCTTTGCGCCAAGTGATGCCGAGTACGCCGTTACTCCTACATATCTCGACGAGTGGGAGAAGATCAGGCTTGCACCTGCCGAGAAGAGTGCGATGGCCGCGCGCACTGCTGTGCCGGTTGTTGTGGACGGCGACCTCGCCGAATGGAAGGGCCTGACCGGCTACGTCGTGGACGAGGACATGAACGTTCCTGCCGGGGGCATTGAGAAGGTCGACAAGAGGAAGCAGGTGCTCAATTCCACCTTCTACGCGCAGTACGATGATGATTATCTGTATCTGGCTGCGAGTGTGGCCGACGAGTACGTAGTCACGAACATACGGCCCGACGACAAGGCCGGCTTCTACCGCACCGACTCCGTGGAGTTCTACATCGATCCGTCCAGGGCCGGGTCGACCGCGGGACTCATGAAGCTTGCGGTTCTTCCTTTCGACACCGAAGGCGGTGTGCAGGCTGTCAGGCACGAGGACGCCAATCCCGGCCCGGTCGCCGTCACGAGCCCCGGCATCCGAGTCGCGTCTTCCAGGACCGAACGTGGTTATGCCATAGAGATAGCAATTCCCTTGGCCGACCTGGGCCTCGCGGCCAGGGCCGGGGTCAAGCTGGGATTCGGGCACACGGTGCACAACAGCAATGACAAGGAAGCCAAGATAGGGCAGTATGTCAGGACAAATGTGATCTCGTGGAACAACCTCCCCGAGGTATGGGCCAATCCCGACCTGTGGGGAGAGCTGGTATTGGAGTAGGTCGACGCTGAGGCAATCGGAACTCATGGGAACTCATGGGAGGTGCATGGCTATGCGTAGATTACCGCTAGTTATGGTGTGCGCGGCGCTGCTCCTTGCGATCACAGCATCGTCGATGGCTGCGGCGCCTGCTAAGCTCACTGTGTGGGCCATGGGAGCGGAAGCTCAGAAGATCGGGCAGATGACCGCGAAGTTCGAAAAGGCCAATCCGGGCATTCGCGTCACGGTTCAGGCGATTCCCTGGAGTGCTGCGCACGACAAGATCATCACCGCGGTGGCGGGGGGAACCGGACCCGATGTAGCCCAGATTGGGACCACGTGGATGGCCGAGTTCGGCTCGATCGGCGTGTTCGAGGAGCTGTCGCGCTACATTTCGAAGTCCAAGGCCGTGGAGAAAGGGCAGTTCTTCCCGGGCTCATGGGGCACCTGCGTCGTTGTGGGGAAGGTGTACGGCATTCCGTGGTATGTGGACACCAGGGCGCTGTTCTACAGAACCGACTTGCTGGCCGCTAAGGGCTTCAAACAGGCCCCCCGGACCTGGGAGGAGCTGAGGGCGGCTGCCGTGGCGCTCGCGGCGGACGGCGGATTCGGCATGGCGCTGTCGACCAACAACTATCAGGAGTTCATGCCCTTCGTGTGGCAAAACGGCGGGCGAATCCTAGATGAGAAAGGCCGTCCGGCCGTAACTGAACCTGAGTTCATTGAGGCTCTCGACTTCTACGCCAAGCTGTTTCACGACAAGCTGGCTCCTATCGACAGCGGCGGCACTGACTTGTTCCAGGAGTTTGCAAAGGGCACTATGCCTATGTACTTCAGCGGTCCATGGATGATTAACCTCACGAATGAGCAGGTTCCCGAGATCGCCGGCAAATGGTCGGTGGCCGTGTGCCCTAAGAAGAAGGCGCGAACTTCGTTTGTGGGCGGGTGCAACCTGGTGGTGTTTCGGGACAGCAAGAACAAGGATGCTGCCTGGCGCTTCATCGAGTTCATGAGCGACGCTGGGAACCAGCTGGAATGGTTCGGGGTTTCAGGGTGCCTGCCGGCCGCCAAGGCGTCGTGGGACGCCGCGGAGCTTTCCGGCAATCCAATGATGGCCGTATTCCGCGAGCAACTCGACGACGCCCAGGCGCCCGAGAATGTGCCTCAGTGGGCGCAGATAGAGGCGGCGATCCAGCGGCGAGTGCAGGAGGCGTGTTACGGCAAGAAGACAGCCGCTGAGGCCGCCCGCGCGCTTGAAGCCGACATAAAAGCTATCAGGTAGACTAATCGTGCCGTGAGGGGGTTGTTGCCATGCAGCGTAAAGCCAGAGTCGCGTACATGTTTCTGGCGCCTGCCCTGATCCTCATGATGGTGTTCGTAGTTGTTCCGGTGGCTGCCTCCTTTGTGATGAGCCTCACCGATTTCAACATACGTGCCCTTGCTAACTGGAGCAACGCCAAGTTCATCGGGCTGGGCAACTACATTCGTCTGTTCGGAGACGAGCTGTTCTGGAAGGCGCTCAGGAACACCCTGTATTTCGTGGGGGTGGGCGTACCTATTGCGATCACGCTGTCGCTGCTTCTGGCAGTGCTGCTCAACTCCCCCCTCAATCGGGCTAAGGATCTGTTCAGGATAGGATACTATCTTCCCAGCATCACGGAGACTGTGGCGATCGCCGTGGTGTGGAGGTGGGTGCTCAACTCCAGATACGGAATCCTTAAGCAGGCGCTAGAGATGGTCGGCCTCCAGTGCCCAAACTGGCTCGGCGACCCTGCGTGGGCGATGCCTGCGATCATCATGATGGCGGTATGGAAAGGGCTCGGGCATAACGCCCTGATATTCCTGGCAGGCCTGCAGAGCATACCGTCGACGGTCTACGAAGCGGCTCAGATAGACGGGGCCGACGCGTGGGAGCAGTTCCGGTTCATCACACTTCCACTGCTTGCGCCCACGACCTTTTTCGTGGGCACAATGACGCTAATTGGATACTTGCAGCTGTTCGCCGAGCCATACACACTCACCGATGGAGGCCCGCTGGATGCGACTCTCTCGATCGTGCTCTACATGTACAGGCACGGTTTCAAGTTCTTCAACCTTGGGTACGCGTCCGCCATGGCCTATGTGCTGTTCGGGCTGATATTCGCGGTTACGCTGCTGACCATGAAGCGCAGGGGCGAAGAGGTGACTTTCGGATGAAGAGAGTGAAGAGCGTGCCTCTGGCGTTGGCAGTCAACCTCCTGCTTCTTGTCGGGCTTGTGTGTATGGCGGCTCCATTCGCGTGGATGCTTTCGACGTCCTTCAAGGGCACGAAGGACATATTCCGTTACCCTCCGCAGTGGATACCCAGCCAGCCGACGCTGGACAACTACACGAAGCTCTTCAGAACTGTCAACATTGCGCGGCCATTCGCCAACACGGTGATAACGGCTGTATCGATAACATCGCTATCGCTGCTGGTGTGTTCCATGGCGGGATACGCCTTTGCCAAGTTCGACTTCCCTGGCAAGAACGTGCTGTTCATGGGAGTCCTGGGGACGCTGATGGTGCCGGGGCAGATAACCATGATCCCAGTCTTCTTGCTCCTCAAGAAGCTGGGCCTTCTCAACAGCTACGCAGGGCTTGTGCTGCCCGGCATAGCGAGCGCTTTTGGGATCTTCTTCATGAGGCAGTTCATTGTGACCCTTCCCAACGAGCTTCTGGAAGCTGCCCGGATTGACGGCGCAGGCGAGTTCTTCACGTTCAACCGAATCGTGTTGCCCCTGTGCAAACCGGCCCTGGCTACGCTGGGCATCCTCAACTTCACGGGTTCATGGAACAACTTTTTGTGGCCGTTGATAATCTCCACTGATGAGAGCATGTACACTCTGCCGGTTGCCGTGGCCAGCCTTGCGGGACAATACGCAACAGAATACGGGCTGCAGATGGCAGGGTCAGTGATCGTGATAATGCCCATAGTCCTGTTCTTCATGCTCGCGCAGCAGTGGTTCATGGAAGGGGTTGCTATGACGGGCATGAAGGGGTAAGGCTTACGCATCAAGTCCAGCTATCGCGTGATGTAGGAGGCATGTGAAATGAAGAGGTCGATTGGGGCTCTGACTCTGGCTTTCGTGTTGATGCTGATTCTCGCGGCGAATGCCGTGGCCGGAGGAGTATCCGGCGGAGCACTCGGCGGGCAGGTGTACCTGTTCAGCCTGGATACTGCAGAAGAGATAGCCAGGTTGGACAATGACAACACCGGCGCGAAACTTGCGTTAACTCAGGAGATAGTGAAGGAAGGACGGGGAGCGCTGGCCATAACCCCTAATGGGAGTGCCCCCGAAACGAAGATCGGCGTAGAGATTCCCGGCGATAAGCTCGGGGACTGGGGCAAGTACGACGTGGTGAAGCTCCAGGTGTACATTCCGGAGAGCATGAAGACAACCCCGAACACTTTCTTCCTCGGCATGGCGGACCTTTCGAAGGACTGGGAGTGGGTGGATGGCGTCTTCACCGAGAAGATCGTCAAGCCTGGATGGAACGAGATTACATATGTGCTGTGCGACGCGATGAGGAACGTCAAGAGCAACGGCAGGTACAAGCTGTACTTCTCCTTCTTCAGAGCAAACGAGAGCAAGGAGAAAGTGGCGCTGGCTGAGACGTTCTATGTAGACTCCATAAGGCTTTCAACGATTGATGCGACTCCGCTGCCGCCAATTGTCGTATCAGGCGAGTTCTCCGCTGCATGGACACTAGACTACGAGCGTGAGCTCGTGGGGTATGACAACGACTGGACGGGCGCCGTGTTTGAGATTGACCAGACAATCACCTATGAGGGCCAATGCTCTGTGGCAATCATTCCCAGCGGGAGTTCGGCTGAAACCAAGCTGGCACTCGACCTCGCCGGCGATGCGCTGCAGGAGTGGATAGGACAGAGCGAGCTCGTTCTCAACATGTACTTGCCGCCCGAAAACGAGCACAACCCCAACGGTTTCTTCCTCGGCATGGCCGATGTGACGGACGGATGGAACTGGGTAGACGGGACCTTCGCAACTACCCAGGCTGTTCCGGGCTGGAATCAAATAGTCTATCCGCTCACCGGCGCCATGAGCAATCTCGATGCGGCCCGCAAGTACAAGGTGTATTTCGCCTGGTACTATCAGGACGCATCGAATGCCAAGATTCCGCTTTCGGAAGCGTTCTACATAATTCCGCCGTTCGAAAGCCGTCCGGCGCAGGAGAACTACACGCGACTTGCTCTGAACCTCACGTTCAATCAGGGATCGTCCACAGTAGCCTATTTGCCTCTCACCCTGACACTGGGCGGCGAGGAGCCTTCAGTGGGCTTGGGCAACTGGTATTTCGCATACAACACCGAGCCGGTTGCATTCTGGATCAGCAACAATGATAAGGACAATGTGAAGAAGTTCGCGTCGCTCGGCGATCCGCTGGGCATTGCGGCAACTCTGGGACGCGGGCTCGTGATCAACGCCAGGGGTAAGGTGTTTGGAGCCGACACGAACCTGTATTCTGCAGGGCTTTCGGCGAGCAGTGCGTTCCTGGGGCGAGTGAAATACGGCCTGCCTTTGGGGTTCGAGCTGGGCGTGGTTGGGGCCTTTACGTCGGAGCAAGGCGCCGGCGGGAAGGACGATCTTGTTCTGGGCGTTGACGTTACAGGGAGTGTTCCGAGTACTGACGCCGGCCTGATGCTTGCGGGCGCCGGCTACTGGGAAAAGGCAGGCGCCTGGAAGTTCGATGCGCCTGATAACAACCTGGCATTCCTGGTCAAGCTGGAAGGCCTGAAGCTCGGGCCGGCAACCTTCGGCGCCAAGTACGCCGAGGTCGGGCTGGGCTTCAAGTCGGCCTATGCCGGCACAGACGAAAAGGCGCTTCTCAACGCCTACAAGGGCGCCGCGGTTGTTGAGGCAGAGGTGGGATTGGGGTTGCCTCTGGGCGTTCCCACTACCCTGACAATCGGCAATACCCTCTGGATGGAGCAGGCGCAGCATAACCCGGTATGGAACAGGACCAGCGCCAAGGCAGTAGTGGATCCGATCAAGGATCTCAAGGTCACGGTGTCGGGGGCATACGTGTCCGACCTCGACAAGGACGATGCTACCGACTATGCGGGCTTTGAAGTGCATGCCGACTCGGTATATAGCAAGTTCGGCTTGGATATCAAACCCTTTGCCGAGTTCAAGAGCGGCAACTGCGCCGATTCAGCAGAACACGACGGCAAGAGGGCGGATACTATTGTCGGCCTGAACATCAAGGGGTCTATTCCGCACGGCCCTACCTTGGAAGCCGAGGCCAAGTACACGGTGGAGGATCCCGCGACTGAGCTGTTCGGCTATGCACACTACGCTGCGGACGCACCTTCGGGGTTCCTGAAGGGCGCGCGGTTCGATGTCGCGGGCGTCGGCAGCTACACCAAGAAGGGCAGTACAGACGGGGTCGCTGACTACTATGGCTTTATGGGCGCCAAGGCCAGTGTCACTGATACGCTGGATGCGCGTGCTGCGGTACTCAGCAAGGACGAGAAAGGCGGGCTTGTTGCCGGTGCGGACCTTGACTGGAAGGTCAGCGACAGGGTCAGTGCCTACCTGGTGTACACGTTCAGAAACAAGGGGATAAAGCCGCCGGCGGACCCAAACATGTGGAGGCCATTTGACGATGAGGGCAAGAACTGGCTGAAGGCCTCCATTGTCGGAACCATAGGAAGCGGCACGATAACCCTGAGCTATGGCACAGACGGGCGCAAAGCGGCTGACACAAGCAATTTCCATGCGGGTAAGCCCTGGGCCTACCTAAGGAACTACCCAGGCAACTATATGGACTGGCAGCTGTTCACAGTGAGCGTCAAGGTGCCCTTCTAGGCTCTGGGCAGCTGGTGCTACGGACTGCAGTCCCGCAATGAGTGCGCGGAAGGACCCCCGGCGTGCCCCGGGGGTCCTTCCCGATTGAGTGCGACTGCCCCTGATGGGCAAAGGATCTGCCATGTTCAGCCGATAATCATGGTAAGGGGCTGAATAGGCCGAGTCCATCACCATATCATGATTCTTTGGGATGTGTTCGAATGCGATACACTGGAAACGACGACACAGGCGCGGCATATAGCAGAAACCAGGCGATAAGCATGCTCGAATTCGTTCGCCGCGTCAAGCAAGTATTTGTAGGCTCTGTACTTGTAGTAGTCGCGCTTGTCTTCTTCCTGGTATTCAGGCCGATGGAAGCGGAACTCAAGCATAGCTTGACCGACGTCTTCGAGCAGATGTCTCGCACTAATCGCTACATCATTGAAAATACCATTGAACGATGTATCGAAGGCGCCAAGAGTCTGTCAAGCAGAACCATGATCAAGAATGCCATAGGGCAGTACAGAAGCGGCCTGATGAGCCTGGAAGAGCTGAAAACGTACACACAGGGGAAATATGAAGACGGCGTCAGCGCAATTGATTACATTGTTCTGGCGCAGCGCATTGTGGACGATGATATCGTTGCGTCGTATCGAGCCGGAGATGAGGTCCTTGACATGTCATATACCGAGATCGGCACACAGCAGGAAGCGGCGATTGTGCCGAAGCTCGTCCTCAGTGGCGAGAGAGTGTATGCAGCAATGAACTCTCCGGTCAAGATGGAAAACCAAGTTGTGGGCTATGACTTCGTCATCTATGACATGACAAAGCAGATCGAAGCATTGCGCTCAAGGAACATGGAAGCGTACCTCATGGATGACAGAGCATATCAGGAACTGCTCGATGCGTATGCAACGACTGAACACAACGGTGCAACGGTGCTGACGAAAGACGGGTTGGTGTACTGGGTAGCCCCGATCGCCAACATGTACTTTGCCTCGACTCAAGAGCAGTCGACGTTGTATGAGCCCATAACGCGATTGGGACACAGAATCGTCATCGGCGTAACTGCTGTTTTTGCAGGCTACACGTTAGTCGTCTATCTGTACATTTTCCGATATCTCAGAAGAGAACTCGGGAGTTTGGAATCGAGCCGTGACGCTTACAAGGAGATGGCATACATAGATCATCTGACTGGAGCATACTCTCGTCAGTTTCTGGATATCTGGGACAAATCAGTGCGTTCGTATCGGGAGAACTACGCGCTGGTCGTGATCGACGTTGACGGCTTCAAGGAGATAAACGACGTCCATGGGCATTCGACCGGCGATAGAGTTCTTCAACACTTTGCGGCGACGATCGCCAAATCGATCAGGCGAAGCGACGTGCTCGCCAGGTATGGCGGAGACGAATTCGTCCTGGTTCTTGCCGGTGTTGACACTGAAGGCGCGCGGAGCCTGCTGGCAAGAGTTGAAGACCGGCTTACTGTTCGAGTACACAGTTCGGACTTCATCCGGATCAGGTTCTCCTATGGAATGAGCATGCTAGAAAATGACGATGACCTCAAGGAGTCACTGGAGCGGGCTGA
>CAYZHL010000016.1:14582-21263 GCA_964478095.1 uncultured Clostridia bacterium
AAAAGGGCAAAGAAGAGCGAACACCAAATAGCGGCGACGTAGATGCCGGCGTTCGGCGTCTTGCCTTGCGCCAGCGCCTTCACGGGCGATGCACTGCAGTACAGGAACCTGATGAGTCCGAATCAGCTGTAGCCAGTTTGGAATACAGGCCGTTCAGCCCCATCAGCTCCTCGTGGGTCCCTTGTTCTACGATCTCGCCTTCATCCAGCACGACGATTCTGTCGGCGTGGCGAATGGTGGAGAGACGGTGGGCGATGACCATCGTCGTCCTACCTCCGATTAGCCTTTCGAGCGCAGCCGCGATCTTGGCCTCTGTTTCGGTGTCTACTGACGAGGTGGCTTCGTCAAGGATCAGAATCGGCGCATCGTAGAGGAGGGCCCTTGCTATGGCGAGCCTCTGTTTCTGGCCGCCTGAGAGCCTTACCCCGCGCTCTCCTATGTGGGTGTCGTACCCATTCGGCATCTCTCGGATGAACTCGTCAGCCCCCGCGGATGTCGCAGCCTCGATGATCTGTTCCAGGGTAGCATCTGGGCTGCCGTAGCCTATGTTCTCGGCGACTGTACCGTTGAACAAGAACACGTCCTGCAACACCATGCCCACATTCCGGCGAAGGGATGAGATCGCAACGGTGCGGACATCCACCCCATCTACAAGGATGCGTCCTTCGGTGGGGTCGTAGAACCTGGGAATCAGGTTGGCCATTGTCGTCTTTCCCACACCTGTCGGGCCTACCAGGGCGACCATTTCGCCCGGCCTGATCTCCAGGTCGATACGCTTCAGCACGGGGGTGTCGTCATAGTTGAAGGAGACGTTCTCGTAGGTTATGCGACCCTTGACCTTGCCAAGCTGGATGGCGCCGGGCGCGTCCCCTATGTCGGGCTGTGTGTCGAGCACCTCGAAATAGCGGTCAGATGCGGCCAGGGCCTGCTGAAGGGATTCGTTGAGCCGATTGAGCCCCATGATAGGCTCGTAAAAGAGGTTCACATACAGAAGGAACCCGGTGATGTCGGCAATGGACATCTGTTCCCTGAGCGCCATCAAGCCGCCAAGCAGCACAACCGAAACAGTGCCGAGACCAGCGAAGAAGTCGATCGCGCCGTGGAAGCAAGCGCTTGTAGACACGGCTTTCGTGATAGCCGACGAATGCACCATGATGCGCTGGCCCACTTGCTCCATCTCGCGCTCTTCCTGCGTGAACACCTGGATCTCCCGCATTCCGCTGAGATTGTCCTGCAAAGCCGCGTTCAGATCCCCGAGTCGTGCCTGGGCATAGCGAAAGAGCGGACGGACGTATCGGTTGTACGCGATGAAACCGAGTACGATGAGGGGTATAGGCACTACGGTGTATAGAGCGAGCCTTGGATTTATCGAGAAGAGCACGGCGAAGACGCCTGCGACTGTGAGAAGGCTGACGATGGCTTCGGGGATCACATGGGCTATCAAGGACTCAAAGTAGGCGGTATCATTGATCGCCCTTGACATGATCTGCCCGGTTTGGGTATGCGAATAGTAGCTCGGGGACAGCGTTTGCAGATGCTCATAGATCACCTTCCGAGCCGCGGCCACACTGCCCCATCCTGCAACATGAGTAGCCCAGGTCTGCAGGGCTCGAAGCGCAGGCCTGAGGGCATATACGAGGAGAAGAATGGCGGATATGCGGATCACTTGACTTGTCGCTACCGTCCCGTAGCCGAAACTCTGCTCAATGGCGCCGACAAGGCTTCTTATGAGCCAGGGGCCTGCGAGACTTGCGGCAGTTACCCCCAGCATTGCGATCAGCGCTATCACCATCCAGCGCCAGTAGTCACGTGATATCGCTACGAGACGGGCTATGTGTCGCAAAACCGAGTCACCTCACTATCAGTGTTCTCTCTTTTGGAGAGACCTCCTGCGGAGGGGATCGAGTCGCTTGAGCGAATGTACAGGCAATGGGAAAAGAAGGAGGGATGGTACAGATGAACAGAATGATAGCTCAACAAGGCTTCTCGAGTCTGTTAAGGAGAAGTGCGATGTCTCTGTTTGCGGTGGCGCTTCTTCTTTCGTGCGCCATCTCTGTCGACAGCTCTGACTTGTATTCGACAGCAATGAGTCGGTGGCATGGTACGACCTAAGGGCAGGCGTCAACGGCTTTGGATTCGAGGTCATGGGCAAGCTATACCTCAATCAACTGCACTACTTCAACGAGATGTTCGGTCTGAAGATCCCGGAGACTCCCGAGAACTATGTGCGTTTAGCTGCCGCTTTTGCCCGCGGCGCAAGTGACCACTTTGACAGACCTTGGGGTATGTGCATCTACGGAGGAACACCACCGGCTGTACGCAAGAGACTCCTGGAGGAAACCTACGAACGAGGCGCTACGATATACAACTTCTGGGCATTTCACGAGGACCTTCCGATTACCACAGAGGAGCTGTTTGATCTTGCGGCGTATATCAAGAATTATGCCAGACAGCATCAACCGTCAAAAACCAATGCGAACACAGTTGTAGCAGTTCCGCCTGGCTTCTGCGTCCCTGTCAGTATCTACTACAACGCGGAGGTCATCAAGATCATGGGCAAAGAGGCTCCTCCGCCGGAAAAGCGTTTCCAGAAGGGCGCAATGTGGAACCTAATCGACCTGGACGTCAGTGCCAAGACGGCTAAGGACCCGATTCTGGCAAAGATGCGCAAGCTGGGCGAGACGCTGCAGACCCTGCTGAACAGCAAGGATGAATTCGACATTGTAGTATCTGATGAGTCGTTGAAACCCGAATTCATGAAGCGCTATCAGCGAGTCATCATCATTGAGTAGAGGTACTGCAGAGCAAATAACCGTGTGCGTCCGCGCGGGCCTCGGCGCTTCACATTGCGCCGGCGGCCCGCGATCTACACGAAGCATGTCACTGCGCGCATTGCACTGCCGACGTATACGTGGCATAATCATCAAGGAAAAGGTGGTTGCTACATGTTCAAGAAGATCAATGCGCTATTTGGCGCGCAAGACATGACCGTGGGAAGGCCCATGTCCGCTCTGCTGAGGTTCTCCATCCCCCTACTTGTCGGCAACCTCGCGCAGCAGATGTACAGCACGGTGGACTCGGTCATTGTGGGCCGCTATGTGGGCGACAAGGCCCTCTCGGCGATCGGCACGACCCTTCCAATCATCAACCTGCTTCTTGTGCTGTTCATGGCAGTCTCGACAGGCGCGGGGATCATGGTGGCGCAATACTACGGGGCCAAGGCCAAAGAATCGCTATCGCGTTCAATTGGCAATGCGATGACCTTGGTGTTCGTATCGTCGCTTCTGGTCATGGCTGTCGGCATTCCATTGACGGGTTCACTGCTGAGGCTGACACGAACGCCTGTAGAGACATTCGATATGGCCCGCTCCTACCTTACGATCATCCTCTGGGGAGTCTTGGGACTCGGGCTCTACAACATTGTGTCAGGAATCCTGAGGGGACTGGGCAATTCTGTATTTCCGCTGCTGACCCTGCTCCTTACGTCATGTCTGAACATAGTCCTGGACATCTGGTTTGTGGCAGGCCTGGACATGGGAGTTGCAGGCGCGGCCTGGGCAACGATCATCTCGGTAGCTATCTCAGCCATCGTATGCATCGTCAAGCTGTGGAGAATGAAAGACGTCGTGCAGATAGACGCGGCGAATCTGATCCCCAGTAAGAGACTGACCGGCCAGCTATTGCGGTTGGGGCTGCCGGCAGGCATTACACAGGCGGTTTTCTCAATGTCTATGGTGTTCGTGCAGGCGCTGGCCAACAGCATGGGCTATCAAGTGGTCACCTGTACCACTGCAGTCATGCGTATCGACGGCTTCGCAATGATGCCCAACTTCACCTTTGGTATGGCTATTGCCACGTTTGTCGGCCAGAATATTGGGGCAGACAGGATGGACCGTGTTCACCAGGGGTCAAAAGACATGCTGAAAGTGAGCTTGATCACCTCGTTCGTGCTGGTGGCCTCATTGCTGACATTCGGCAAATACCTGATAAGCATGTTCACTACCACAGACGAGATCATCAACCTGGGTGTGAGGCAGATCCGCATATTGTCCGCAGGCTATGTAGCCATGGCGATCACCCAAGTGTACGGCGGGATCATGCGCGGCGCCGGCGACACCATGCCCTCCATGTGGATTTCGATGTTCACCACTGTGGTAGTACGTGTGCCCCTTGCGTATCTTTGGGCGTGGCTAACCAGGAGCCAGGAGTACCCCGCAGGATCGCCCGACGCGCTGTTCTTCGCGCTCCTCGTAAGCTGGACCGTAGGGGCCGCCTCGACCTACCTCTGGTACCGCCGAGGAACCTGGAGAGACAAGTCCCTCGTCCGGTCCTCAGTGCCGTTGACGGCGTAGAACGAGTTCCTGGCCCATGGGATCATCTTGATCCGTCTACGACTGCGCGATCTTGAACCTCGCGGCGAGCTGGCGGAGGTTGTTGGCCATGCCGGCTAGGGACTGCGACGATGACGACATCTCCTCGATCGAGGCGCTTACCTCTTCGGTGGATGCCGATACCTGCTCAACGGCTGCGGCATTCTCCTCCGATACTGCCGCCACGTTCTCAATGGACCTCTGGACCTGGGCAATACTCGCCGTCATCTCTTCAGCGGCCGCGGCGTTCTGGTCGGCAACTGCTACCGACTTCACCATTGACTCCTTTACCTTGCCCGCGGCGCCCATCACGCCTTCGCCTGCCTTGGCCGTAGACTCGACTGTGCGCAGGTTGTCGAAGGCATGCTCGCGTATACGCTGAAGCGACGCGGTGGAGGCATCTACCAGCGGCATGCTCTCCGCTATGAACTTGCCTGCGTTTTCGATTGCCTCCGATACTCTCGAGGTGGCAGCCATCGTCTGCTCTATCAGGGTGGATATGGCCTTTGTTTCGGCAAGCGACCTCTCGGCCAGCTTACGTACTTCGTCTGCGACTACAGCGAAACCTCGGCCTTGTTCACCGGCGCGTGCGGCTTCGATGGCGGCGTTCAGGGCGAGCAGGTTGGTTTGATCTGCAATGTCCCCGATAACCTGCACCACTCGGCCGATTTCGCGAGAACTGCGATCGAGATCCACCGAAGCGGTTTCGACCTCGCGTGACGCTTCCTTGATCTTGGTTATGCCCTGAGCTGCCTGACTTACGAAACGGTCTCCTTCCTCCGCCGCATCTGCCGTAAGGCGCATGGCTTGCTTCATCTGGGCCAGTGACTGGTCGATGTGTCCGAGTTCATCCACCATCCGCACAACAAGCTCGGATGCCTCATGCAGTTGCTGGGTCTGTTCGCCGGCTCCGACGGCCACTTGCCCGATGCCGGCCCTAAGCTGCTCGCCGGCGCTCGCGGTGCGGGCGGCGTTGACGCTTTGCTGCTCGGCGCCGCTTGCCATCTGCTGGATAGTGGCGGTGATCTGCGTCACTGCATGCGCCGATTCTTCCGCGGCCGTAGAGAGCTCGCGGCTCGCGCCCGCCACATTGTCGGACTCCTGGCGTATCTGCGCGACAAGGCCGGTTAGGTTGTTGAGCATCGTGTCGACCGCCTCACTGAGATCCTGCATCTCATCGCGCGTCTTGCTCGCAGGCATCGATACAGTAAGGTCGCCCTCGGCCAGAGCCTCCGCGACTTGCTTCACTTGCACCATGGGGACGGCAATGCCGCGTACCAGGACCCCGGCCATGATCATCATCGTGACCCCGCTTGCGATTGTGCCGGCGATGTTCACAACGGTGCTGATGTTGCCGGCCCTTTTCGCGCGATTCCGGAGCCCCTGGTTCATGCTGTCAACGTAAGTGGCCCACTCTGCTATGAGGCCATCGATGGTGGATGCTGTATTCGAGGCGCCGACTGTGATCACGAGCATTGCCGCGTCTCTGGTTTCCTCCGATTCGGCGAGCCTGATCACCTGCTCCACGATCTCGTTGTACTCGCCATTGGTTTCTACAACTTCATCTAGGTACTCGTGGGATGTCTCGTCGGCGAACACCGCCCGCGCTTCGTCTATTGTGGCCAGCAGTCTCGCGTCAATAGCGTGAAACGTGTTGATGAGTTCAGCGTCCTGAGATATGAGATAGTTGCGGACAACCACGTCTTTTTCGTACAATTCGCTTCTGGCCTTGTACACTAGGGCCGCCATAGGCATGGTCTGTTCCGCCACTATCGTGTTGTTGGTATCGGCTCTCCTGGCTGCGATTATGCTGGTTAGCCCTATTGCCAGCGTGAGCGCGAGAACGAGAAGATATGACCCGAGCAATTTGCCGCGTATGCTTAGTCTCAAGAAACGACACCTCCATGGCGTACTAGTCCCCTACTTACCATCGTCACAAATCGAGGAAACTTTACAGTCCTCGGGCTCGGCAGTGCTGCAACTGCGGGCAGGGGCCATGCTTCCCAGGCTGCATCATGCCGAGACCGAGTTCGGCCTCAGTATTACGGGGCAATCGAGAGGTATGCAAGACACAGGCGCTGAGGCGTTCAAGCAGCTCACGCCAGCTCGAGACGGGCCTTCACCGCTCCGGATGCACGGGCGGCGTACCAGCGGGCGAGCTCGGCGAGGGAGGCGCCCCCGGCGCGGAAGCCCGCGGGGTCGAGGTCGGCGGGCGCGTATTCGCCGGCGGCGAGCCGTGCGAGGTCCTCGCGGGCGAGGGCCCAGCGGTCATCGAGGAGCACCGCGCGGCGCGCGTCGAAGGCGGGTCGGA
>CAYZHL010000017.1:0-1645 GCA_964478095.1 uncultured Clostridia bacterium
CTGCACGGCCTCTGGAAAGCAGGTATCTACCAGGTTCCAGATCCACACTGCGCCGTCGCCCAGGGCTATGGCCTCCGTAGCATCGGCTTCCCCACGGCGCTGCGCCTCTGCCGACACATGGGCGCCGAACTCGTCCGGAGAAGCTCTTCGCGCGACATACGTGATGTCATTCGCGACATCCGCGCAGACGCCGTCTGACTCGACGTCAGGCATCGCGTCGTAGATAGCAGACACCTTAGTCTCATGCCAACCGTCCAGCTCCCTTACCATCACTCCGTCGATGGTAAGGTAGAGCCTGTTCGGCTTGGAGGTCGAGTCTAGCCCGTCAGTGACAGTCATCTGAGCCTGGGCCTTGAGCTCCTCGTCCATCTCAGCGCCGATTCCCTCCGACAGAATCTGCGCTTCCTTCGGAGACACGCTGATCCCGATCAGCCTTTCCAGCGTCTCAGATGCGCACTCGAACGGAAGCTGAGCGCTGCAGTAGCTTATCGCCTCGATGATCGATTCGCTGAAGCGGCCCTTGGGCATGCACAGCTGCTCGTCCAGGGGAATCACGGAGGCGCCGCACCTGTCGCACCGGTAGTGAGCCCGTTCCAAGGTCATCTGTCCGCACCACGTTGCTACCGTGCGGCTGCGATTGCCAATGTGACGCATCATGGCGCCGCATTCACAAGGTATCCGGCTTCCCGCGTAGCCATTGCCTGCCTCATCCGCCTGAGCCTGAATCATGAGCTGCCCGAACTGCCGTGTCGCCTTCCGTGCGGCAGCTTCCATATCATGAATTGTAGCGCCGTTACCCAAAGACCCAGTTTCCTGAAATGCCCTCTCGACTATATCCGACACTGCTGCGATAATGATGGTACGGTTCATGCGTATCCTCCTCGATTGGCCAGCTAGAGGCCTTTTCGAGGAGGATATCATTTTCTCCGCTCACTATCCCGTTTAGCAATGTCTACTCGACTTTCCAATTGCTATTACCTACAAAACTTACACGCACCCCGGCGCGGTGTGCTTTCCGGCGCGGGGGGCGTGTAAGGATTGTGGCTTTCGGGGTCGCAGATCCCCCGCATTCAGGCTGTTGTCTCGCTAGGGCCACAGCGGAAGCAGTTGATATCGCACCGGGTCCAGGGATAGACCAGGGGATGGGTCCGGAGATAGATCTGGGGCGTGCTGATGGACGGAAAGATGTCCACTGTGGCCCAGTGATATACCCCCGGGGGTATCCGCTCAGAGATACTATCACTCTTTGATAATACTTCCGAAGAAAAATGCAACTTCTGAGTACAGGGCACAGGCTGGCGGATCGCATCAGCGGGCGTGGCGTCGCACGAAATCCTCCACTACGAACATACCAGCTAGGACGCATATGCCGAAATCGTAGCCCTCGGCCTCGCGGCTCGGGGGCAGGCCAGCGTTCGGATCCTGTGCCCTACGGGACACCTTTTTCGGCCACCCTGAGTCGGTTTGCCCAGGACCCGCGAAAATCCTGGCCCACAGGGCACAGGCCAGCGGATCCCATCGACGCGAGTCGTGCCGCGTGGCCATGTGGGGGTGACTTGACGCCCTGGGTATGACAACATTGGTGGGATCCGAGGGTGCCGAAGGGGGGGGGAAGACACGAGAATCGGCGAGGGCGGCAAGGAAT
>CAYZHL010000017.1:1667-13693 GCA_964478095.1 uncultured Clostridia bacterium
GTGAGCTGGAATGTAGGCAGTGAATCGGTTCCGGAACCGGCTCCGCAGCGACTCTTGTGGCCTGAAACGGATCGCCGAGACGATTTGGATGATCTTGCGGCCGTAGCTGAGGCAGCCCGCGACTGCCACCGGTGCAGGCTGGGCGGAATGCGCAAGAACGCAGTTCCGGGCGAGGGCAACCCCAACGCTCGGATGATGTGGATCGGCGAAGGCCCGGGGGCTGATGAGGATGAACAGGGGCGGCCTTTTGTTGGAGCGGCGGGCCACATGCTCGACAGGCTCATCGCGGCCATGGGCCTCGTGCGAGAGGAGATGTTCGTAGGCAATGTAGTGAAGTGCCGACCTCCTCATAACCGCGAGCCGGAGCCGGACGAAGTGCAGGCCTGCCTTCCATATCTTGCGCGTCAGATTGAGCTGATCAGGCCGGAGATCATCGTGATTTTGGGCGCCACTGCGCTTAAGGCACTGATAGATCCGAGGGCATACATAACTCGCATGCACGGAAAGTGGATTGAGCGCGGCGGCATAATGATCATGCCCACGTTCCACCCGGCTGCGCTCCTTCGGGATCCTGCCAGGAAGCATGATGTGTGGGCAGATATGCAGCAGGTTCTTGCGCGGATGAGATAAGAGCATTGGCTTGCGAGAAGAATATCCTGAGGCACAGTCTAATAGTCTTCCAGTGGAGGCATGCTACCGAGGAGGTGCGCAGTGCATGAAGGCCGGCTCTCCCAGGCGTGAGAGCGACCGCGCACAGAGCCCTGTCTGGAAGCTGGTTGTGCTCGGTTGCGGGGTCAGTTTCCTCGCTACGCTAGTGCTCTCGGCAATTGGAGGCGTGCTCACAACCGTGTTCACCTTCAGCCCCGCCGCAATCGAAACGGCGATACCCGTCATAGGATATCTCAGCGCCGGAATCGGCGGCCTGTATGTGGGCAAGAAGGCGGGGGAAAGGGGAGGGAGGAACGGCCTCATAGTCGGCCTAGCCTATCTTGGGTTCGTCCTCCTGGTGTCAGCGGCGGTCATACGTGAGCCGATGAGCATGGCGTCGGTGCTGACGCGCGGCGCGTCAATCGTGATCTTGTCCACACTTGGAGGGATAATCGGCGTTAACCTGTGAGTTTGCTATGCACATCAATGCTTCGACGATGGTCGAGGACGTCAATGCGGGCGGCCGGTGGTTCCGGACCGCCCTTGTCCGTCTCATCGTGGGCGCGCACTTCGGCAGAAGGAATCGGCACATCGATAGCGAACAAGTACCCAACCGATGGGCGGTACGTTCCAACAAAAAGCGACGGGGGGAATGGTAAAATGATACACCTGGCGCGTGAGGATGTTCTGCGAGGGCTTGAGCGGTTTCGCAGCATCGCAAAGCAGGACTTCCTCGCGAGCAACCTCACGGACAATCCAGAGTTCTGGGCGGCTCAGGCGGCGGCGCGGCGTGAGCAGTACGATAGGCTGATCGAGGCGATCCAGGGGTCCGGTGTGCCTGGGGCAGTGGAGCAGGCGATGGAATGGTACAACGAGCTTCCGCCACTCTATGAGGAACCTGAGTTCAGTCAGCCAGATACGCGCGGTAAGAAACAAGCTCTTGAGGTCTTCTTTAAGGCCGTTGGGATAGATCGCAGAACAATACGGGATGCCCGGGATCAGAAAGCGGCGCGCATGTAGACGCGTCTTTTTGTTTTTGGGGCCCCAACAGAAGCTCGTAGGACGAACGTAGGACGAACGGAGAAGCCGGGCGGTGTTATCACTCGCCCGGCGTTTGGCTTTCATGTGCCTAGTGGATCTTGCGAACCAGACCGATCACCTTTCCAAGGATAGCCACGGTGTCGCTGATGATCGGTTCATAGGCAGGATTATCGGGTTCCAGCCTTACCCTGCCGTTTTCACGAAATAGCCGCTTAACAGTGGCTTCGTCGTCAATCATCGCCACGACGATCTCGCCGTTTGCTGCGGCATGTTGCTTTCGCACGATTACGTAATCGCCGTCGAGAATGCCGGCGCCTACCATGCTCTCGCCTGACACCCTCAGCATGAACGACTCCGCCTCCCCCGCCAGGGAGCGGGGAAGGGGGAAGTAGTCGTCGACGTTCTCCACGGCCAGAATGGGCTGGCCTGCTGTGACTCGCCCAACGACGGGTACGTTCATTATCTCCCTTGTAGGCGGAGGCAGTTGATCAGGCCCCAGTAGGACCTCAATGGCTCGCGGCTTGGCCGGGTCGCGTCGGATATATCCTTTGCGCTCCAAAGACGATAGGTAGCCATGCACTGTGGAGCTGGACCTCAGGCCTACCGCCTCGCCGATCTCCCTGACGGAAGGAGGGTATCCACGGACTTCTAGTTCACGGGCTATATACTCGAGAACCTGCTTCTCCCTGGCGCCAAGCGACGACAAGGCGACCAACTCCTTTCTGCCATGCACAGTATAGCACAGGCGGCTTGGTCCTGCAAACATGCGTTCGCGAACGATTGTTCGCCCGAAGGCTTGACACAGAACATGTGTTCTGTTATGCTGGGCTTACCTACAGAACATATGTTTGCCAGGAGGGACTACCATGTTGCCAGGCCACTACGGTTCAACAAACTCCGCGAGTCGCCGCGCGGCACGTCGCCGCAGATCCCGTCGCGGTGTTTGGGGCATCTCAACACTCCTTCATGTGTCGCTCGCCGGGCTGTTGATCGGGATTGTGGCGTCAGTCATTGTTTGGGGCCTGTCGGAGGCGGCACCGCCCGCGCAATCGGCTGAGCCCGAGCAGTACGCCGTGGTTACGGTCCAGCCAGGCGACACTCTGTGGAGCATTGCGCGCCGCGTCAGTGAAGGCAAGTCAGACTTGCGCGTGCTTACGCACCGAATACAGAAACTCAATTCGCTCGACTCCGCGATGTTGCTGCCGGGGCAAAGCCTGACTGTGCCTCTCCACCTGTAGTACAAGCCTTCCGCAGTTGATATACCAGGCCAACCACATCGGCCCATTCGGTAGTGGCCTGTGGCCCCTGTGGCCTACGAGCACAACAGGAGGCGTTCCGCCCTTGCCAAGCGCAATAAGGCATAAAGACATAACGTCGCATAATACACATTATGTTAACTTAGGCGTGGAAAAGCATGCTGGACGTATCCCGGCACACGTTCGGGACACGCTGGTACAGCCTACAGTGGTTGGCATGACGGGCATATGTACGACGACGTCGATCCTGTCTTGATTTTGCGTATCGTAGCGCCGCAAGCCGGGCAGGGCTGCCCATCGGAGTATCCCACCGACCAGTGTTCCGCCGTGTAGCCTCCAGGATGCCCGTAGAAGTCCTTTTCGTAGTAGGCCCCTCCCATCACTATGGCAGCGCCCAAAACGTCGCGCATAGAGGCGTACAGCGCGTCGATTTCCGCGTCGCTCAGGCCGGGAATCGACCTTCTGGGATGAATCCGTGCGCGGAATAGGATCTCGTGGATGTAGGCGTTCCCAATGCCTGATACTTGGCGCTGATCAAGCAGAAAAGGCTTGATCATTCCGCGCCCACGGCGGACGAGGCGCCTGAGGTCATCAGCGGTGAACTCTGGGTCAAGGGGCGACGGGCCCAGGTCGCGTGTCATGGCGTGCGCATGCAACTCGCCGTCGGGCACAAGGTGCACGTAGCCGAACCACCAGAACTTGATGGTGAAGCCGGAGCCGTCCTCGAGATCCAGCCTGAACTGGTACTTAGGCGGCAATGAATCGCCGGGCGCGTACCGGACCATGTCGGCCCCCATTCCCAAGTTTATCAGCAATGCGTAGCCGGGTTCAGCCGGCACGAACAGCCACTTCCCCCTGCTTGTGGTCTCCCCTACCCGTCTGCCAGATAATGTAATGTCAAGCTGACCTGGTTCGACGTTGGTACATTTGGGCTGAAGGCATTCGGCGCGCGAGATGAGCTTGCCCGTCAGCTCTCGCCTCGTTTGACTCGCAAGGACCGTCAGTTCAGGGAGCTCAGGCATTGCATGCACCTCCGTAAGTCATGACAGACGGCGCCGCGGGCTCGGGCAGTGATAGCGGGAGCTCAATGCCCGCAGGTACTGCATGATCCTCCACTGCAAGAACCGCACGAGCCGCCGCTGGATGAAGACGCAAAGGTCGATCCGCTCTTGAACCCGAAAGACGAAAGCAGTTTGTCCACTTGTTCGCTTCCACAGTCGGGGCACTTCACCTTTGCGCAGCAGCCGGTCACGAGTTCCTCGAATTTGCGGCCGCATTGCTTGCACTTGTATTCAAATATGGGCATGATGATCCTCTCCTTGCTCAATCATATGAGGCCGAGCAGCGACTCCATCATCTGGGCGTTGGTCGCGGCTTGCCCTGCATGGCAGTTGTTGAAGAATACGAAAACGTGTTCGGTACTCTGCGCGAGGTCATGTATTTTGGGTACCCACTCACTCAGCTCATCCTGTGTGTACAGGTAGTTATAACGTTCAGAGGCGTCGGTATGGTTCCACCACGACTTGGCGTTTCGGCCGTGGAATCTGACGTACGCGATCTGCGACGTGTACACGGCGAGCGGCGGAAAGAGCCCGCGAAGCCTGGGCTCGTCTACACAGCAGAAGCCAAGCCCCGCGCTTTTCAGGGCTTCGAATGTGGCCTGCGATACCCATTCGATGTTACGGTACTCCACTACAATGGGCCAGTCCGGGAGCAACTCCGGCAGTTTCTGCACATACGCCTCGTTCTTTGCTGTACGCTTGAAGCCCCACGGGAACTGGCACAGGACGCATCCCAGCTTGCCCTGGTCCGCCATGGGCTGCATGGCCGCTCGGAACGTGTCAAAGTCCCGTTCGATCTGAGCTTCATCGTCGGCCACCTTGTGTGTCATACTGCTGTGAGCCTTGACGCAGAACGTGAAGCCGTCGGGGGTCTTGCGGCACAGCCCCTCTATGGTGCGGACGCCGGGCATCTGGTAGTAGGTGAAGTTCAGCTCCACGGTGGCAAAGCGTGCGGCGTAGTAGGCCAACATGTCGCTCTCGGCCATGCCGTCGGGGTAGAACACGCCCCGCCAATCCTTGTAGCTGAACCCCGAAGTGCCCAGGTGTATCATGACACTCTCCCCTTCTCGAGCAGGCCGGCGTCAGCGCGAGGTCCGTTGCTTCCCGGCATTGCCGCACACAAGTTGGAACGCCAGTTCCGTGAAGCCGTCCCTGAATGAAAGCTCTGCCGGCGGCGATGAGAACAGGCGCACGTCTGCGATTTCGTCTTTGTCGACAGGCGATCCGAACGAGGTCAGATCGGCTACGTACACAATCCCGCGAGAAAGCCCTGGCATCGGCGTGCTCTTAACCGTGTACCAGCACAGCGGGTGTAATTCCCCGAGGCAGGCGCCGGCCTCCTCGGCCGCTTCCCTTCTCGCGGCCTGTTCAGGGCGTTCGCCATCCAGTATTCCGCCACCTGGGAACTCCCACCCCGACCTGCGCAGATTTCTTACGAGCAGCAAGGACCTGTTCATAGTCGGCACAACGATTACGCTGTCGGGCCCCGGCCACTCGGATGCGGACGGAGGATCGCCGAACCAGAGCACGGTGTGGACTCCCGGGCCGTCCAAGCAGACTCGCGATTGGCCGCTCTGCGGACTACTCCAGCTCTCTACCGCGGCTCACACCCTTCCGTCCAAATCGGTCGGTTATGCTGTCGAGCACCTGATCGAGCTTGCCTCTGGGCGACTCAAACAACGACAGCTGCCTGCATTCAGTGAGCCCGGAAACCGAGACTCCGATCAGCCTGACAGCCATGCGCAAGTCGATCTCCCGCAGGAGCTCGCAGGCGATGCCATAGATGGAGTCATCGCCGTCAAAGGGCTGGTTTACGCTCCTCGACCGCGTTATCTGGTCGAAGTCGGCGAATTTCACCTTCAGAGTGACGGTTCGGGCGAGTTTGCCCCCTGCGCGAAGCCTCTTGCCCACACGCTGCGAGTGCCTGGCCAGGCATGAGCACAAGCTGTTGATGTCATCAACGTCTGAGTCGAAGGTGGACTCTGCACCGAACGACTTGCACTCCTCGTCAGTCACTATTGGATCGTCGTCTATGCCTCTTGCGAGGTCATGGATGAGCATCCCCCACTTGCCGAACCGGTCGGCAAGCCACTCGGCCGGCCATGCGCGCAGATCCAACACCGTGGCGATGCCGTACCTGGCCAACTCCTGCTCTCCCCTCTCCCCCACTCCCCAGAGCTCTCGCACCGGCAGAGGCGCCAGGAAGTCGGCGGCCTCATCGACCGTTATCACCAGCAGACCGTCTGGCTTTGACTTCGATGAAGCCAGCTTGGCCAGAAACTTGTTGGGCGCTATGCCGCACGACGCTGTCAGCCCCGTTTTCTCCCGTATCCGTTGCTTGATTGAGGCCCCCATGGCTCGGGCGTTTTCGTAGAAGTGTTCGCATCCAGTCATCTCGAGGAAAGCCTCGTCAATCGAGATCGGCTGGATCCGGGGAGTGAACTCGGCCAGGCACTCCATGATCTGCTGCGACATTTCTGTGTATCTTCTCATATTGCCGGTGACGAACAACGCGTGCGGGCACAGCCGCGCCGCCTGCGAAATGGGCATGGCCGACCTTACGCCGTACCTCCGCGCCTCATAAGAGCATGTCGACACCACTGCGCGCGGGGTATCGCGGCGCCCTCCGACGATCAGGGGTTTGCCTCGGTACTCAGGGTGGTCCAGGGCTTCAACTGCGGCGAAAAAGCAGTCCATATCGATGTGAGCTATCGTCCGCAACTTGGGGTTCACCTCTTGGATCGCCCGCCTGCCGGCTTTGCCGACGCTCAGCCCTTCTTGATTATCGTAACCAGCGATCCGTTCTTCAGGCACGCGGCATTGGCCTCATCTGTGTCGATATGCATTTCCCAGGTGAACGTGGGATGCACACGTACCAGCACTTCATCGAAGATCAGTGCCCGCTCGCCTGTCGTTTTCACCATGACTATGTCGCGATCGCGGACCCCCAGCTTCTCCGCCTCTTCTGGGGTCATGTGAATGTGCCGTTTGGCCAGTATCACGCCTGCCGGGATAGTGACTTCGCCCTTGGGGCCCACGATCTTTATGGACTCGGATCCGTCCAGGTCGCCCGAATCCTTAACGGGCGGATTAAGCCCCAGCTGGAAGCAGTCGGTGCGCGATACCTCCACCTGAGTACGCTTGCGACACGGGCCCAGGATTCGCACGTTGGCCATGGCCGCCTTGGGGCCGACGAGGGTGACAGTCTCCTCCGCTGCGAACTGGCCCCTTTGACTTAGGTCCTTCTTCACTCGGAGCTGGTATCCCTTCCCGAAAAGGGCTTCGAGATCATCCTGTGTGACGTGAAGGTGACGACTGGATACTCCGACCGGAACAACATCTCGGCTCATGACGACGCCCCCTGTTCAATACAGTGCAAGGCTATAATGCCACGATTACATGATAGCCCTTGAGGCTGCGCTTGACAACCGGAGGCAGCGACTGTAGAATCGAGGTAGTCGAAGAGTCGGTCGTGCGCAGGGGAGTAGCTCAACTGGTAGAGCATCGGTCTCCAAAACCGAGGGTTGCGGGTTCGAGCCCTGTCTCCCCTGCCATTTTTTCATTCGGGCAATAAACAAGCCACCTCAGCCCAGCCGGGCCAGGCGGCTTTGTTTTTGCACGTTTCTCCGGCTACATTTCGATCATCTCGTAAGCCCAATGAGCTCCCTTGCTTCATCAGGCGTAGCCACGTCTCTGCCGAGTTCGCGTGAGATCCCGGCAACGCGCGCCACGAGCTGGGCATTGCTCTCGGCCAAGACCCCTCGGGAGTAGTAGATGTTGTCCTCAAAGCCTACGCGAACGTTTCCGCCAAGGACAATGGCGACTGCGGCAAGCTGCAGTTCTGCCCTGCCAATGCCGGCAACCTGCCATCGGGAGCCTGACGGCAGGCTCGCCACGCAATGCATCAGGTCCGGTACTCGCCCGGGTATGCCGCCGGGCACGCCCATCACAAAGTCGAAGTAAAGCGGTTCATCCACTAGACCCTTCTTGACCAGGCGCAGTGCGTTGGATATGTGACCGGTATCGAAGCACTCGATCTCCGGTTTCACGCCCTCGCGCTTCATGCGGGAGGCAAGAAACTCAATGGAACTCGGTTCGTTCATGAACACATCGTCGCCGAAGTTGACGGTGCCCGTGGTCAGTGTGGCCATCTCGGGCCTCAGGGAGAGCGGTTCTGCCCGAAGCTCTATGGGCGTGCCGACGGCGCCTCCCGTGGAGATCTGGCAGATTACGTCCGTGCGCTTCCTGATCTCCGATAGTACTTCGCGGAACACGGCGACATCCTGCGTGGGCATGCCCTCTTCGTCCCTCACGTGCAGATGGACGATGGACGCTCCGGCTTCCCTGGCCGCCGATGCCGCTTCGGCTATCTCCGCTGGCGAGATCGGCAGATGCGGCATCTGTTTGCGCGTGAGCTCAGCGCCGACTAGAGCGGCCGTTATGATCAGCTTGTCCACTTGTCAGTCTCCCTTCCTTCTTTGCTTGTCTTTGGGCACAACACATGTACCTGTTGCCCGGGCGGCCAGCACGGGCTCTTCCAGTACATAGGCACGGGACGGGTCGGTCTCGTCTCGGCCGGCCTCGATCACTTTGAAAGCTTCAAACGACATGGAGCGCGAGGTGTTGCCGGCGCGCGTAATGCGCCCGCGAGCCTCGATGTAGTCGCCTGCGAACACCGGCGCTCGGAACTCCACCATGTCGTACGCCACGAACAGCCCTTCGTCGCCATCGTGCCTTATCAAGAGCTCGGTGGCGATATCCCCAAATAGCTGCATCATCTTGGCCCCATCCACCAGGTCGCCTCCATAGTGGGCATCTGTCTGGCTCATTCTCACCCTGATCAGGGCATCTTCCGTCATATGCAGTACCGCCTCCTTTCTATCGTTCCTCGCCCAGGTCGGGGCTGGTTCTGTGCTCCTTCCTGATCATCTCCTGAGCGATGTATGCCGCGACGTGCGACGGCAGTGTGCCGGGGCCGAAACCGGCATCGTAACCCAGCTCCAGGGCGAGTTCATGAGTGATGCGAGGCCCGCCGACAACCAGTATCACGTCGTCGCGAATGCCCTCCGCCTCCAGAAGATCCACGAGGCGCGTCATGTTGGATATGTGAACATTCTTCTGCGTCACTACCTGTGACACTAAAATCGCGTCGGCGTCGACCTCGATCGCCTTTGCCACCAGGGTTTCGTTGGGCACCTGAGCGCCGAGGTTCAGGGCGCGAAACCATGGATATCGTTCCAGACCGTACTCGCCGGCGTACCCCTTCATGTTGATGATTGCGTCAATGCCCACCGTATGGGCGTCAGAGCCGGTGCATGCGGCAACGACGGTGATCTTCCGACCTAGTCTGTCGCGGACCAGGTCGTTGATTCTGAAGAAGTCCATCTGCTCCACCTGGACCTTTGGCACCCGAAGCGAAGTGACGTCTACCGAGTGGGTGCACTTGCCGTACACCACGAAGTAGGTGAAGTGTCCTCCGAGGTCATGTGCGCTGACCACGTCCACGTTTTCCATGCCCATCTCAATCACGAGCTGGCGAGCTGCTTCTTTAGCCTCTGGCCCGTACCTGATGGGAAGGGAGAAGCTCAGCTGAACCCTACCATCGTCGAGGGTGTCGCCATAGGGCCTAACGTTCTTGAGATCTACTTGCGGCATGGGGCTCGCCTCCTGCTCGGATTGTCGGAGGCCGGTAGCTCGAGCTGCTCTGACATGGCCTCCTCGAATGGATTCCAGTAGTTGCCCGACCTGGCCACAACTCCGTCCAGCCCGCGTCCGCCTTCGGCAGTTCGCGCGATTCCCGCAAAGATGCCTTCGCCCATGGCATCCATGAGGCCCCGATCGCGTACGTACTCGAGTGTGCGGGTGGTGTCGTCAAGTACCTGCGCTGCCCGCCGCTGAATGATGCCGTCTGGCCTGAATACTACGTCTTCGCCCAGATGCCTGGCGCTACCGAACACGTACTTGGCGTTCTTGATGGCCAGATACCGGTCGTGTACGTGTGGCGTGTGAATCGCTTCGGTGAGCATGCCCAGGAGCTGAATGGACTGGCCGGTCATCACGCCCGCCAGGTTGAACATGCCGTTTAGCAGGTAACCGCGGAATATGTCGCCTGTCATGTACTTGGTGGGCGGCATGTACTTGAGTGGCGCATTGGGGAAGATGTCTCGGGCCATTTGCGCCTGCGCAACCTCGTACAGGAAACCATCTTTCATCTCCGGGTTCATCTCGAACGCATGCCCCAGGCCGATCTGGGCGTCGGGTAGCCCCGACCTATGCGCTAATGCCTCATTCATGAACTGCGATGCCAGTACTGTGTGGGCCTCTTCATAGGCGTCCGCGGTTGTCAGGTAGTTGTCTTCGCCGGTGTTTATGATGATGCCGGCATACGCGTTGATCATGCGTGAAAAGTACTGGTCCGCGAAAGTACGCTTCATGTTGATATCGCGGAACAGGATGCCGTACATGGAGTCGTTGAGCATCATGTCCAGCCGTTCCAGGGCGCCCATCGCCGCGATTTCCGGCATGCACAACCCGGAGCAGTAGTTCACAAGCCGGATATACCGGCCGGTCTCTGCGCTCACGCTGTCCAGCGCTCGCCGCATTATGCGGAAATTCTCCTGAGTGGCAAAGGTCCCGCCGTAACCTTCGGTCGTTGCGCCATACGGCACATAATCAAGAAGACTCTGGGCGGTGCTTCTGATTACCGCGATGATGTCAGCGCCCGCCTTGGCCGCCGACTGAGCCTGCTCCACGTCTTCATAGATATTGCCTGTGGCGACGATGACGTAGAGCAGCGGCTCTGTGCCGGGATCCAGTGTCGACAGGTACTCCTGCCGCCTGGCGACGTTTTCGCGTATGCGGCCCAGTGAGGCGGTTACCGCACCCGACACGGCCGATCGGTCGCGCTCGCCCTGCACCGGCCCGAGGCTCGCAAGGTCCAGCTGTTTCAAGGCGACTTTCTCGGCCGCCTGCTGAGGCGATAGCCCTGTAGATGCTACCGCTCGGGCCATGTAGGTCGCGATGCCGTCTGCGAGGAGCCCGGCTCTGTGCGCCATATCTACGACCACGTTGGGCAGAGGCACGCCCGCACGGTCCACCCCGTCCACGCCCAGCAGACGGAGCACGGCCCGCTCACAAGTGGTTGTCGTCACATTGTGCACATGCTCCATGATCTGGTCCGCGATGTCGCTCGCGCATTCCCTGCACCTGTCTATCTTGCTCATGTCGAGATCAAGTTTCAAGCATGACACCTCCAGATGCCGAAAGCTCCGCCACCATATCGAAGACCGGCAGTTCCTCGACATGTTTCGATACTTCGATCACCAGGTCGGCGGGATCAAGCGCTATACCTGACGGAGATGACGGATTGACGCTGACGGCGACTACACGTGCCTTCCTGAGTACCGCCAGCTCCCCGCCGGCCTCCTCGAATGCCTTCACACAGCGGTCGCCGGCGGCGATTTTCGAAGGGTCTGCCGCCACCACTAGGAACACCCCAGCCCGCGGTGAGTGTTCGCGAAGGCTCGATGCGAGCGCCGCAAGCAACCCGTCGCCGACTGCGCGCGCACACGCCAGCCCCATGTCGCCCGGGCTCATCATGGCAGCCACAAGGGATTCGCGCCCGAGCAGAGTGGGCCATGGCAGTGCCTCCATGCGGCCGTCGGCGCGGACTATCGCGGATACGCCTGATTCCATAGCCTGCTCTGCGCGGTGCGCCACTCGCGGAGGCGGCTCCGGCAGTGAGAACAGATGGACTGCCATGCGGGCGGCATCGGCAATCCCCCGGACATCACTATCGAATGCTGCCCCGGTGGCCAGCACAAATGTCTGCACCACATCGGGGGACGCGAGGAAGGTGCGACCTGCGGCACCGTCAACCAGCGTAAGCTCCGCCCCGCATTCTCGCAGCTGGGCGATGGCCTGGATCAGGTCTTTTGCCCGATTGCATCCGATCACTTCCACCTGGCCCGGCTCAAGCGCGCGGGCGATCACGACCTCGCCCGCAGTCGTACGGATGCCC
>CAYZHL010000017.1:13703-20643 GCA_964478095.1 uncultured Clostridia bacterium
GGGATGGTGTCCTCGGCGAGCGTGACGATCTCCTCCACGTCGCGGATGGTGATCTGGGGGCGGCCCCGGTACTCACCGATCGTACCGATGACCGTGATCTCCCTGCCGACGGTGCTGAAGCGCTCCTTGTTCTTGGCGTACCTGATGGTGCGGCCGAAGAGCGGGACCTCGACGAGGCCGGTCGCGTCGCCGATGGTCAGGAAGATGTCGTCCCCGCTCCTGCGGGCGATCACGATCTCGCCCGCAGTCGTACGGATGCCCAGCCTCCGCACGACCTCAAGACGACATGATGTGCGCTCGATAGTGAAGTCAGCCAGCGCAATCAGAGCGCCCCGGGGCACGTTGATAGGCGGCTTGGGAAGACCGGTGATAGCATCATACAGCTCGCCGTCTCTGCCGCCGGATGTTATGCCCAATGCGATGTTGCGTTTTGCTGCCGCCCGGGTTAGCGCGTTGAGCGTGGTGGTCTTTCCACAGTTCTTGGCAAGGCCCACGACCCCGGTGCAGTCGCCGCCAACCAGTACGAGGTCAAGAAGAGTGTCGGCGAGCTCTCTTCCTCCTCGCGAGTCCGACCGGTTCAAGATTCGACACCGTCCCGTCCATCACGGCCGCTATGCCGTCTGCAGCGAGAGGCGGCTTCTCCTTGCAGATGCCGCACTCGCGGCACTCGCTGATCTTGTCGTGCGGCTCGGCATAGGCGGTGATTACTCCCTCGTAGTTGCGCAGTATGACCTGGGTGTCGGTCTGCGATATCAGGTACTGCGGCGCCACCGGTATCTTGCCGCCTCCACCGGGTGCGTCTATTACATACGTGGGCACGGCGAACCCCGATGTGTAGCCCCTGAGCTTCTCGATGATCTCGATGCCCTTGCCCACGGCCGTCCTGAAATGCTCGATTCCCATAGAAAGGTCGCATTGATAGATGTAGTAAGGCCGCACTCTCATCTTGACCAATTCGTGCACTAGCTTCTTCATGATGTGCGGGCAGTCGTTTACGCCCTTAAGCAGGACGCTCTGGTTTCCCACCGGTATGCCTGCATCAACCAACATTTCGCATGCGCGGCGCGATTCCGGGGTGATCTCGTTTGGATGATTGAAGTGCGTATTGAGCCAAATCGGGTGATACTTCCTGAGCATGGTACAGAGCTCACTGGTTATGCGCTGCGGCATGACCACCGGCGTTCTCGTTCCGATTCTGATGATCTCAACATGAGGTATGGCGCGGAGTTCGCGGATAATGAACTCCAAGGCATCGTCCGTCAAGGTCAATGGGTCTCCGCCCGATATGAGAACATCCCGCACTTCGGGCGTGTTCTGTATGTAGCGGACGCCTTCCATGATCTCGTCCCGCGATATCGCTCTATCGGTATGACCTGCAAACCTCCGCCTAGTGCAATGGCGGCAGTACATGGAACAGACCGATGTCACCAGAAACAGAACGCGATCAGGATACCTGTGTGTCACGTGGGGCACCGGAGAATCGACATCCTCATGAAGCGGATCGTCCATGTCGGCATGACCCAGGTGAAGCTCCTGGACCACCGGGACGGCTTGTTTCCTCACAGGGCAGTTGGGATCGTCAGGATCGATGAGGCTTGCATAGTACGGCGTTATCGCCATGCGCAGCCTGGTCAGGCACTTGGCGACTCCCTCTTCCTCTTCGGGCGTGAGCGCGAGAACGCTCCGGAGTTGCTCAAGGTCTGTGATTCTGTTCTTAAGCTGCCATCGCCAGTCCTGCCACTCTTCGCTTGTGACATTCTCCCACATGCTCAAGACCTCCGCATCTATCTGGCATACAGCTCTTCGAAGAGCTTACGGAGCTTGGGGCTTTCTCGCAGAGTCTCCAGCGCAATCTGCGCGTGCCCGCGCGTGTATCCGTTCCCAATGAGCATTGTCACATCATGGCCGACTCCTTCGGCGCCCAGAGCCGCTGCTGTGAAGCTCGTTGCCATGCTGAAGAAGTAGACCAGCCCGCCTTCTTTGGTGGACAGGATCGAAGACATCTCGGTTCCCGGGATGTTCACGCAGTTGATAGTCACATCCGCCAGGCTTCCGCCGGTAGCTTCCTCTATCATGCGCATGATCTCCAGCGGACGAGCAGCGTCTCCCGCAAGCACCACATCTGCGTATCCCAGCGACTCCGCCCTGGCGCGACTCGCCGCGGAGTGCGCCATGGCGATCACTTTCCCTGTCACTCCGGCTCGCTTGCGCGCTTCGTACAAGCAGAGCAACCCGGACTTGCCGCCTGCGCCGATAATCAGCACAGTGTCGCCCGGCTTGACTAGCTTGGCGGTTTGAGCCGGCGCCCCGGCCACGTCCAGCACAGCCAGGGATAGGCTGTCGGGCATGTCGTCAGGCAGCTTGGCGTATATCCCACTCTCGAACAGGATAGCGTGGCCTTCGATATCTACCTGGTCAGTGTCTTGATGAACCTTGAGAATCCTGTCGATCACAAGAGGCGTCAGAGACAGCGACACCAAAGTGGCGATCCTGTCGCCGGGCGCGAGATCGGTCTTGCCCGCTAGCTCAGAGCCGACTTGCTCCACAATGCCGATCAGCATGCCGCCCGACCCGGTAACCGGGTTATGGTGCTTGCCGCGGTTGGAGACGATGCCTAGCATGATCTGGCCGATCCGGGCGTCGTCATACTCCGCCTCCTTCTTGATCTGGGTGAAACTTGCGGCATCGATGTTCAGGGTCTGCACGCTGATCAGGATCTCGTTGTCGCGGATCCCCATTGTGTTGTCGATCTTCCACGCGGCCTGCGGCATGACGCCGGCCGGCTCGATCACTCGGTGGGTTCCATATTTGCATCCCGTGGGCATTCTGCGAACCTCCCATCATGGCTTTCGCACTACTACCCATGCAAGACTCGCGCCAACAGGAATCCCTGCTCTACGCGGGCTCCAGGCCATGCGGGGTGTGCCGTGAATTGGGCAACTGCCCATCCATGGGCATATCTGGGGCTTTATCTGGAGGAGGGAGTGATGTTGTAGCGTTTCAGCTTGTGCTGGAGCGTTTGGCGCGGGATGCCCAGCTGGCGCGCGGCGGCCGACACATTGCCTCCGCAAGAATCGAGCGCGATGCGGAGCATGTTCTCTTCCATCTGCCCTAATGCGGGGATCAGTCCGACACTGGCGGGCGCTGTTCCCGAGTCCTCCGAGGCACGGGTTCCGCCGGGGCCCGGCGCAGCCTGGTAAGCCCGGGCCTGTTCACTGTGGTGTCCGATATGGGGCGGAAGATGCTCGACGCCGATGAGCGGCCCCTGCGACATCTGGACGGCGGCCTCCACAGCATGCTGCAACTCGCGGACATTGCCGGGCCAGGCATGCTCCATGAAGACATCCATTACCTGCGAGGAGACTCCTCGAATGCCCACCCCGAACTGCGCGCTGTACTTTCTCACGAAATGCTGAGTGAGGGCAGGAATGTCGTCCTTGCGCTGCCTGAGCGGGGGTATCTCTATGATGATCACCCCAAGCCTGTGGAAAAGATCGCGGCGGAGAAGCCCTCGCTCTACAGCCCGAGACGGGCTGCATGATATGGCCGAGATCACTCTGACGTCGATGTGCCGTTCAGCGGACTCCCCTATCCGCCTGAGCGTGCCTTCCTGCAGCACCCGGAGCAGCTTGGCCTGGAGCGGAAGCGGCATGGCATCCACCTCGTCGAGGAAGATGGTGCCGTGGTCCGCCACCTCGAACAGGCCCGGCCGGTTCTGCGCGCCGGTAAACGCGCCCTTGGTCGTTCCGAACAGTATCCCCTCCAGCAGGGTATCGGGAAGAGCAGCGCAGTTTTGCGCGATGAACGGCCGATTGGCCCTGGATCCCGAGTTGTGAATAGACTGGACAATGACCTCCTTGCCCGTTCCGGTCTCCCCCGCGACAATAATCGAAGAGCTGCTGGCAGCGGCGCGCTTCGCGCACTCGATGACGTGCAGCATGGGTTGACTTGCGGCTACGACATCACTGAAGGTGTACCGGGCTGTGCCCGCTCTAGGCAGGTGTGACTGATCGACCTGACCATCGCGGTCGGAGAGCAGTTGGGCCTGAAGGTCGACCACACGTTCGGCCAGCGCTTTTAGGATCGTTAGGTCTCGCGAGATCTCAATGGCCCCTACGAGGCGCGCGCCGCTGTAAATGGGAAGCGATGAATTTACGGTAGTAATCGTGTCGCCTTTGAAGTTTCGGAACGTCTGCTGACGTACGGGCGCGGGCCGACCTGTCCGCAAAACAGACAGGAGAGTGCTGGTATCCTCAGACAGGGATGGGAATACGGACAGGATGTGGCGACCGACAACTTCCGCCGGGTTGAGGTTATCCAGATATGCCGCCACCTTGTTGTAGAATACGGTGATACCACTGGGGTCAACTATGTGCACGCCTTCATTGATGGAATCCAGGACTACTCTGAGGTCTGCGCTCAGGTGCTCTAGGTCGATCACGGGCTCACGCACCGGCATTTCCCTCCTCAGAGACTCTGTGTGCCCAAGCGTGGGCACCTGCCCAGATTATATCGTACATGGCCGACAATTGACAGCCGGGATCACTCTGTCAAGGAGCGACCCCGGCTGCCGATACCTATGTATGCCTATCCGGCTGAGGGTTACTCGTCGAACGCGCTGTCCAGGATGGTCTGTATGAGCCGGTCGAAGGAAATGCCTTCTGCACGGGCAGCGTCAGGCAACAGGCTCACCTGAGTCAGCCCGGGCAGTGTGTTCGCCTCAAGCACCCACACCTGGCCGGACGGTTCGACTATCATGTCCACCCTGGAGTAACCGCGGCATTTCAGAGCGACATGAGCTTCGACCGCAAGCCTCTCACATTCTGCTCGCGCGGGTTCTGGTATTCTTGCAGGCACTATATGCTCCGACTTGCCCGGCGTGTACTTGGAGTCCCAATCGTAGAACTCGTTCTTCGGCACGATCTCCAGAGTAGGAAGAGCCCGAGGAGTGCGCGTGCCCAGCACTCCCACTGTGACTTCAGTGCCTGTGATGTACTTCTCGATCAATGCATCCGGATCGCTCCTGAAAGCTAGCTCCAGCGCATCGGCGAGCGCCGCGCTTTCTCTGACTATCGTGATGCCCACTGTGGACCCTTGAGACGAAGGCTTGACCACGCAGGGGAACCCGAGGCTCTGGGCTCGCGCAAGCGCGACTTCAAGCGCATCGCTACGGCTCACTGTGACGCATGGCGGAGTGGGTACCTCGGCTGCCGCAAACATCGCTTTCGAGACGATCTTGTTCATCGCGACTGCACTGGCCAAGACGCGGGAGCCTGTGTACGGAATTCCCAGCATCTCCAGAGTGCCCTGAATGCAGCCGTCCTCTCCATACTTCCCGTGAAGCGCTATAAAGGCCGCGTCAGGCCCGGACTGGGCCAGCACCGCAACACTGTCGCGAGCCGGATCGATGACGATCACGTCGTGCCCCAGCCGGCGCAGAGCCGCCTCTACTTGCCCGCCCGACATGAGCGAAATCTCCCGTTCGCTGGAGGAACCGCCCATGAGCAGGGCTACTTTCATCTTTCTGTGTGTCAATGAGTTCACCACCGTAACTTGCTTCGATATCATCTCGGCCACTGCCGAAACACCTCTCTGAATACGCCGACCGTGGCGCGACACGCCAAGAGCGTGTAGGCCAGCCCGGCAATGAGCAGGAACCCCCGCGCTAACGCGGCATGCCGCCAGCTGGGATCGTCGGCCCTTGCCGACTTGACCCATACCACCGCGGCAATGATCGCGATTGCCAACACCGATGACACAACTAGGCACAACCCCACAGCGCATCACCGGTCTATCGTATGCAGGGCTATATGCGAATGTCCCACCCGCTCAGGATGCCCAGGGCCGCATGATCGGTCATGTCGAACTTTATGGGCGTTACGGATATTGCGCCTGACCGCACAGCGTCCGTGTCTAGGCCGTCGCCGGGTTCCGAAGCTTCAGGGCTGCCGCACATCCAGTAGTAGACCTCGCCGCGGGGATCGACCCTCCGCTCGAAGATGTTGGAATACCGCTGAATGCCCATCCTGGTTACGACTATTCTGCCCAATTCGGCGCCGTCAGGCACGTTGACGTTGAGCACCACTCCTGGCGGAAGCCCACGGCACGCTGCGAGACGCGCCAGGGCCGCTCCCACTCTGGACGCAGGCTCATAATCAGAAGGGCTGCAAGAGACTGTCGATATTGCAACGGCCGGTATCCCTGCAAGAGCCCCTTCGGCGGCGGCGGCTACCGTTCCGGAGTAGAGGATGTCGGTACCCAGATTAGGCCCTCGGTTCACGCCCGCCAAAACCACATTCGGTTGCCCTGGCATAAGTTCCTCCAGGGCAAGCTTGACGCAGTCAGCAGGACTTCCGTCCACAGCCCAGGCGGTTGCCGACGGCCATGGCGGATCTGCGCGGCGGACTCTGAGAGGGGCTCGCATTGTGAGCGAGTGGCTAACGGCGCTGCGCTCGCGATCCGGGGCGCACACCCACACTTCGTCGGCCACGGCGCACGCGGATTTGACCAGAGCCGCCAGCCCGGGCGCAGCTATGCCGTCGTCGTTGGAGATGAGGACTCGGATGATATGCCTACCCCCTTCGCGTTACCAGTTGTCGACCTCGGCCCTAAGAACGCCCGACAGAGCCAGGACTCTCTGCAGCAGGTCGGCATGGGTCGTGCGGTTCCCGGCGACCGCCATACTGTGCCCCATGACGATTTCTATCCGAACCATGGATTCGCCGCGCTCCAGGTTTATGTCGCTGGCAACGATGTTCATGCGCAGTTCGCCCACGATGGTAGCTATTTCGCCGAGCAGGCCGGGCCTGTCGATCGCAGTGACACGCAGCACGACATCTTTGTGCGGGAAGTAGCGCTCTTCCAGCCGGTTGAGGAAGACCAGAACGAACTCGACCAGCACGGTGGCGCCTATGGCCGGCCATACTAGACCTGTGCCTGC
>CAYZHL010000018.1:0-2927 GCA_964478095.1 uncultured Clostridia bacterium
CTCGGGCCGGGTAGCGGCGCCTAATGACCCTGTCGCATATGTGACAATTGCCGACCTCGTTCATATGGGTTTTCCGGCAGGCGCGAAGAGGCCCTGCTAAACGTAGGGTTGGCATCATCCCCCTGCGTGCGGCCGCTTTAGCGCCCAACGAGAACAGCCCGGGGCAAACATGAACTCGGCGTTGAACGACTGAAGAGCATCGATGAGCCCGATATCTTTCATTAAGCCGAATACGTGGGAGAGCGCTCCCGCGGAGGTCAAGGGATGAGTTGTACCCACTTCTTTATGTTTGAACAGAGCCTGCGCGACGCCGTGAACGTCCCTGTGGGCCATCCAGAGACGTATTGAGGGCGCAGAAGCGCTGCGTACGCCCGTGGCTAGGCGACCTCCGACCCAATGACGCTCCGAGGCGCATATTCGGCGTGGAATCCTCGGCCAAGACCTACCGGAAGAAGACCGGAACACTAGATCGTAGCGTCAGATATCATTCCCAGGGTACGTCGAGAATCATTTCTGGCCGGTTGGCAGCGGATCCTCAGCGTGAACCAGAGGCGTCCCCGCGCATAGCAGTGAAACGAGTCGCTGCGGTGTTCCCGCGGCGACTCGTAGTCTCGGCGATGAGTGACATGATCGCAACGAGGATCGGCAACAGCTCCGGAGCCCTCCGGGTATGAGCGGTTAAGCACGGGCAGCGATTGCTAGCCCTTGATGCCGGCCGACATGAAGCTCTCAACGAACTTCCGCTGGAACACAAGGAACGTAACCATGAGTGGGGCGGTAACGAAAATCGTAGCTGCCATCAGAAGAGTCCAGTCGGCGCCGCTCTCCTGCTGAACGAACATTGCCAGGCCGATCGTGAGGGTGCGAACAGCTGGGCTGTCCGTGACAACCAGCGGCCAGTAAAAGTCGTTCCAGTGCGTAACTACACTGATCAGAGCATGCGCAATAAGCGTCGGCTTGGCCAGAGGCACCAGCACTTGCCACAGGAAGCGCAGCGCAGAGCAGCCGTCCAGAAGAGCGGCATCCTCGAAGTCCTGCGGTATCTGACGAAAAGCCTGGCGAAGCAGAAAAGTCCCGTATCCGCTGGCCCATGGCAAGGCGCGAGTCAAGAAGTCCCAACTTCCTCATAGTGAGATAATTGGGCACAATGATCGCGTGAACGGGAAGCATCATCTGAATCAGAAACAGCGCAAACAGGATACCACTGCCTCTGAAGCGCATTCTCGCAAACACGTAAGCCGACAGAACAATAACCAGTTCCTGGATCACCAGGATGCCCAACACCACAATAACAGTGTTGACCAGGTATCTGCCAAACGGCGCCATGGAGAAGACTTCCCGGTAGTTGCTCGTGTTCAGCGTATGCGGTATCCATTGCGGGATTGGAGTGAACACGTCAGTTCGAAGCTTCAGCGAGGTGGATAGAGCCCACAGATACGGAGTCAGCGACACCAGCGACACCATGAACAAGATGAGGTGAAGGTGTACCTTGCTCACTCCGATGAGCCTGAACCCCCGCTCGAATGTGGCCAGTGGGCTCTGTCGTCTAGACTTCATAGTACACCCCCCGCTCCATGAACCGCATTGAGATTGCTATCACTGCAAGAAGGAACAGAACAAACACGACGGTCAGCGCAGAAGCCTGGCCCATATTCCAGAAACGGAAGGCATTCTGGTATATGTAGTACACCAGCGTGTTGGTACGGTCGGCCGGACCGCCCTGTGTCATAACATGAGCAAGGTCGAACACTTGGAATGAGTTGATCAAGCTCACGATGACGACGAACAGGGAGGTAGAACTGAGGAGTGGTAATGTGATATAGCGCAGTCGCGCCCAGAAGCCTGCGCCTTCGATATCGCAACACTCATATAGCTCCCTGGAAATCCCCTGTAGCCCCGCAAGATAGATGAGCATGTAGTACCCGAAGTTCTTCCATATCGATACTATCATGATCGCGGGCAGAGCCCATTTCATGTCATAGAGCCATTCCACCGTGGGAACGCCCAGCTTCTTCAGATAGTAGTTCACCAGGCCTATGCCCGGGTTGAAGAGCCACACCCACAACATACCGGCTGCTGCAGCGGGTATCATTGTTGGGTAGAAACAAGCTACCCTGTACAGATTCCGCATCCATCCAGGGTTTTCGTTGAGAAGAACTGCCAGCAGGAGGGATATCGCCATTGTTATGGGTATTGTGACAACCGTGTACATGAGTGTGTTTTTCAGGACCAGCCAGAACACAGGCTCCCCAAACATCGCTACGTAGTTGTCAAACCCGCAGAATACAGGCTGAGGCGTGAAGATATCCCAGCTGAAGAAGCTGATGTAGAGTGAGTACAGCATCGGATAGTACGTGAACATGCCCAGCAACACGAGCGAAGGAATCAGGTACACATACGGGTTCGGACCGCGCCCCCACTTGCTGTGCATTGACACCACCTCACAGTCTCCAGTCACGTCAGATGCGCCTCCCGGTCCACTGCAAGCAGTGGACCGAGCAGCGTCTTCCAGCTGGCTGCTACTTCGAAGCCCAGCCTTTCAGAAGCCTCTCGGCTTGCTGCTGAGCATTGTCTAGGGCCTTCTTCGGCAGTGCTTTCCCGCCTGTGGACTCATCAAGCGCGGTCTTCAGTATCTCCCGCACCTTCTGAAATCCCGGCGCCATCATCTTCCCCCTGGCGTATTGCAGTTGGTCTCGGGCAACGCCGTATTCCGGATACTTGGCAACATGAGCCTTCATCTCAGGCACGTCATAGCATGCCTTCCTAGTGGCAACGTATCCGGAATCTCGACTCCATCTGGCAGCAATCTCAGGTGTAGTCAGGAACTGGATGAAACGCCACGCAGCCTGCTTGTTCTCCTCAGGGATGCTCCTTGCGATATGGAGATTACCTCCGCCGACGGCAGCGCCGTAGCTCTTTTGGGCTGG
>CAYZHL010000018.1:2937-5240 GCA_964478095.1 uncultured Clostridia bacterium
CGCCATAGTCGAATTGCGCAGACATCCTGATGAAAGTGAGAACGCCTGTTGTGTGGCAAAGCATCGATGTACGGCCTGCCACGAAATCCGTAGGCGTAGACGCCCATGTGCTGTGCGGAGGCGCAACCTTGAGTGTGTTCGTGAGCTTCACCCAGAACTCCAGAGCCTCCAAAGCCTCTGCGGAGTTCAGGCTTACCCGCTGTTTGCGGTAGTCCAGCAAGGTGCTGCCGTTCTGTATGACAAAGGCCTCAAAGAGCCAGTCATTCCAGCCTCCGGAGATCGTTACTCCCCACCTGGCTACCTGCCCCGACGCGTCAGACTTCACCAGTTTCCTGGCGAAGTCTTCTGTCTCCTGCCAACTCCGTGGCGGCTGATTCGGGTCAAGCCCCGCCTCCCTGAAGTGGTCCTTGTTCCAGTAGAACACCGGCGTGCTGCGCTGGAACGGGACATTGTAGAGCTTGCCATCCTGCCCGTAGCTGTTTTCGAGGAAGGCTGGGTAGAAGTCGCTCAAGTACTCCTTGCTCGCCAAACGATCCAGAGGCTCACATGCATTCATGGCCAACAACGTGGGGAGCTCGGATATCTCTACTATGAACACATCGGGGGGATTACCGCCCATCACAGCCGTCTGCACCTTCTGCATTGTTGGATCGTAATCCCCTGTGTAGACAGGCACAACTTCAACATCGGGGTTAGCGTTGTTGAACTCGTTGACATAGGTGTGTATCACGCTGGCGAGAGGACCAGACACTCCAACTGGATAGTAGAACGTAAGCCTGACAATCCTTTTCTGAGCGCTACCTATCGCGAGCGGAAGGACTACCAGCATGATCGCGACAGCCAGCATCACGAGCCGATTCCGAACCTTCATTGCCTACGATACCTACCCGTTTGAGTCTTCGGTCTCTAGTGACTGCCCTATTCGTTGGCTGCTGACAGGCGGAATTGCGTTTTCCGCTGATCGCCCCCTTTCCCTAGTGGGCACGAATGAAAAAGAGGACACACCTACAAAGCACATAGGCTTCGTGGGTGGCCCTCTCCGTCTCTCCATGCCACGACCATCTATCACCTTAAATTGCTATTCGCTATGGGTTATAATTCTCCTTCTGGCGCTTGCAACAATCTTCAGACCCGCATTCATGCTGTATCTCTAGTTCCTGAGACGTGATCGCCTTATCTTGCATACGCATGCCCGAATGGTCCGCCGTGCGGAGTCCAACGCCTGCCAGGACAGCTGTCCACGGACGCCGGGCCGGTCATATGGCGTGCAGGACTCTTCCGACAGGCGAGCACATGCCCCGTTCAGGCGCCCCTCGAGCCAGTCCGCGGCCAGTTGTCATTGATGCCGGCGCCGTACCTGTCTGCCGTGCACTGAAACACCGTCTCGTACTGCCACTGCTTGATGAGTATCACGGCGAAGGTCAGGGCCCAGGCCAGGGCGTATCGTGCGGGCAGTCTCATCAGCCATGCCACACTTCCCAGAACCACCATGCCCAGAGAGACCTTAAATGCATCCGGAGCCTTTGGCCACGTGAGCTCCTGCAAACATAGAGTCCCCGCATACGCAAGCATTGCGGGCCACCCGGCGACGGCGGTCCAGACTCCGAGCGTCACGGCCAGCGCCTTGCCGCCGCGGAAGCGCAGGAACGGAGTGAAACCGTGCCCGGCAACGGGCGCCGCGGCCGCGACCGCCCATGCCCAGGATGCTGTTGCTGGATTGGCGGTCAGCATACCCTGCGCCAGCCGACCGGCAACGAAACCCTTCGCGAACTCCAGTATCATGGCAGGCGCAGCTAGCCTCAGGCCACCCGCCCGCAGTGCATTGTACGTTCCGGGATTGTGGTCTCCGTAGATAGTGATGTCTACTCCCCTGAGCACCCGTCCAACCATGACTGCCCAGGGCACCGAACCCAGGAGGAAATTGACCGCTATGATCAGAGCCGCCTTCAACTCGGCAGACCTCGCTTCCTTTGGAGTTCGTCGTTCAGGGTTCGTCCTTGCCCAACTGGAAGAATTCGACAGCAGCCCGGCAATCCCTGCGGGCGAGCGAACAGACTGCGTCGCGGAAGAATTCAGGCATGTACATGCTCTTAGCAGCGAATCAGCAGCACGCAAGCTGCGGCCAGGCTCACACTGGCCGGAACCAGGAAGAGAAGCCCCGCTCTGGCCATGTCGGCAGTAGTGAAGTAGCCGGCTCTATACGCCAGCAGGCTAGTGGGAGAAGAGGTGGCAAGGATGGTTGAAAGAGACGTAGCCATGGCCGCCGGCGCGACTAGGCGCCAGACTGCAATCGAGTCCTGATC
>CAYZHL010000018.1:5340-5626 GCA_964478095.1 uncultured Clostridia bacterium
GCGACCAACGAGATCAGAACTGGCATCAGAATCGCAGCCGTAGCGGTGTTGCTGGAGAACATCGTCTTGAGCAGGCAGATGCTCACTGCCAGCAGGAGCGCCCGGGGAAACAGGGGCATTCCGATGATGGGAGAGAACAAGATGCTCGCAAGCCACTTGCCGGCGGTCGAGCCGTGAATGGCCGAACCCAGCGACAGGCCTGACGCGACAGTGATGATCGTACCCATGCTGCGGGAAGACTCGACATCCGCCCAGTTTATCCCGTTGCTGCGCAGCGACAGCGTGA
>CAYZHL010000018.1:5749-6298 GCA_964478095.1 uncultured Clostridia bacterium
CGCTGCGCAGTGACAAGGTGACCAGCGCCCCCAGGACAGCGCCCAGCGACGGCGATACCCTCATGCCTGTCGCCCTTTCCAGGCTGCCGGCCCCAAGCCATACGCCCCACATCACCGCGATTCCAGCCACTACCGCCCATTCATCCCGCGTCACGCCTGGGCTGGCCTCAATGCTCTCGCCTGCCATGCGGGCGCCCAGCGCATCGGGCTCGGGAGGAAACAGGGCAACAAGAATAGCCCATGCGGGCACGATCATCGCCAGAGCCGCTGGAAGCGCCACGGCCATCCACTGGACGAAACTGATGTTCACGCCCGCCAGCTCACTGAGAAACCCCATGGCCAGCACATTGGACGTAGAACCAGCGGGCGTGGCCACAGCGCCAATCAGTGGGCCCCAGGCGCATGCTATCATGACAGCCTTGCCCAGATTGGACCGGCCCTTGGGCGCGCGGTTGGCCTCGAGCAGGGCACTCCCGAGGGGTATGATGACTGCCGCAGCCGACAGGTTGCCTATGCACATAGAAAGCGCGGCCCCTGTTATGAGCAGTA
>CAYZHL010000018.1:6308-7607 GCA_964478095.1 uncultured Clostridia bacterium
GCGATAGCCCGCGACATCCGGTCAGCGAGCCCCGAGGACGCAATCGCTTCGGACGTGATCATGACCCCGACAAGGAAGGGGATAACATCGCTGGTCAAGCCGGCCCGCACGGCCTGATCCCATTGCATGGCGCCGAGCACCGGCAGAAGCGCTACTGCCACGAGACCGGTGAAAGCAACCGGGAAGGCTTCAGTCGCCCACAGCAGAGCCGCAAAACCCAAGACGAACAGCGAGGCCCGGCCTCGCCAGTCGAGCACAATCTCCTCCCCGCCCGGCGCAGACGCTTTCGGAAGGGGCGCTATCAGCACCAGGCTGATCAGAGCAAGCCCAATAGCTACGATGATAATGCTGCTTTTCTTGTGTGACACACTCAAACACCCTTACTGTGACCATGCATTGCCGTCGTCCGCTGGATATTTCGACGATGAACAGTCGGTGGCCTGCTGCACTCAACGCAAATCGATCCCAAACCGGCGCCTTAATGTGCACTCTGGCGGCGCTCCCCACAGGAGAACGTCGGCCCCGTCCTGCTCAACAGGACGGGGCCTGGACGTCCGCATTTTCGTCTCGGCTTTTCGCGGCGAGAGACGCTACTTCGGGTTGTACATTCCGTGCTGAGACATGTAGTTGAAGATTCCTTCACCGTGCTGCTGTTCTTCCTTCTGGATGTGCTGAAGGGTCTGACGCACGTCGGAGTTGGCAGACTCGAAGATAGCTGTATCGTAGGCGCCCGACACGAATTTCTCGGTCATCAGCATGTCGCCCAGGATCGTAGCGTCTTCCTGGTTCGTCATTCCCGCCCCGCTCACAGCGCCTTGCAGCCCGGCGCCTTCCCAGCTCTGCCTTTCGCCCTGGCGCTGCCGCTGGGGCTCGCCTTGTTGCCCGCCCGGACCCGCGCCCGCGCTCATGCCCATGCCCGTGTTGGCCTGCTGCCCCGAGAGCAACTGGCTCACCGTGTCGTAATGGTTCTGCTCCTCGGATGCGTACTGACCGAACATCTGCTTGAGCTGCGGATCTTTTACCTGTTGCGCATAGTTGTTGTACTTCTCAATGCATACCTTTTCGTGGTTCAGCTGGTCACTCAGAAGCCGTTGTTCCTTCTGCGTAAGCTTGAATGCCATACTATCCACCTCCCGTTCAAGTGTGGTTCGGGAGGGGGCGGATTATGCGTTGTGCAAGCTGCTGGAACCGGCTGATGAAGAAAGATGAATTGCAGGGGCCTTGGTGGGGCAACAATGAATGCGGGAGGCGAGAAAGATGGTTGGCGGACCGATCCTGGTTGTGATCCTCCTCGGAGCC
>CAYZHL010000018.1:7617-10026 GCA_964478095.1 uncultured Clostridia bacterium
GGTGCGGCGGATCGCGGCTCTTGCGGGAGGGCTTCGGGCGCGCAAGCCGCCGCCGGTTCCCACCGTCAACGAACTAGGGCAAACCGTGCCCGGGCTTATCGACGTAATCGCAACGGGATTCGGTAATACCCTGGCAAGCATCGGCATCGTGATCGTCGCCGGCACGATTATAGGCTCCATCCTCGAAAAGACCGGAGGCGCGCTGGTTTTGGCGCAGGCGATGCTGAAGCTAGTCGGAAAATCCAGGTCTCCGCTGGCCATGGCACTTGCAGGATATGTGGTGTCCATCCCGGTCTTCTGCGACTCGGGCTTCGTAATCCTCTCGCCCCTGAACAAGGCCCTATCGCAGTCGAGCGGGATCTCGCTGGGCGTCCGCGGGACAGCTCTCTCGATGGGCCTCTACGCCACCCACGCGATGGTCCCGCCGACACCTGGGCCAATAGCTGCGGCAGGCACTCTGGGCGCCGACCTCGGGCTCGTTATCCTGTTCGGATTGATCGCATCATTGCCCGCCACCATAGCCGGCTGGATCTACGCCGCCAGAGTCGGATCCAGGTACGACATCAGGCCCAAGTCGAGCGTCACTTACGAAGAACTCGTCCGTAAGTTCGGCCATCTGCCGGGGACGTTCGAGTCTTTCCTTCCCCTGCTTACCCCCATTGTGCTGATAGCCCTGCGCTCAGTGGCGATGTTCAAGAGCAACCCCCTCGGGGTGGGGCTCCTCCGCGATATCCTGGTGTTCATCGGCCACCCCATCTTCGCCCTGCTGCTCGGGGTCTACTTCGCAATGCGCCTTGCACCGAGAATCAGCAAGGAAGTGTACGGCGACTGGGTTGCCGAGGCCATTGAAGCGTCGGCCGTCATCCTGGTGATCACGGCAGCCGGCGGAGCGTTCGGCGCAGTGCTCAAAGCCACTGGCGTGGGCGAGTACCTCGGAGAGATCCTGTCCAGATACCACCTGGGGATCTTCCTCCCCTTTATCATCGCCGCCGCAATCAAGACGGCTCAGGGATCGTCAACAGTGAGCCTGATCACAACTTCGGCGATTGTGGCGCCGCTCCTTGCGAACCTGGGGTTCGACAGCTCCATGGGAAGAGTGTTGGTCACTTTGGCCATCGGGGCAGGCTCAATGGTAGTATCGCACGCCAATGACTCGTACTTCTGGGTGGTGTCGCAGTTCTCCGAGATGGACGTAAATACCGCTTACAGGCTGCAGACAGGCGGCACCTTGGTGACCGGCCTTGTCGCGATCGTGACTATCGGGATAATGTCCCTGATTCTGCTGGGCTAGCCGAGGCCATCTGAGGCCTAGTAGTGCCCAAGAAGCCCCTGGTTCTTGGCAACTCGCTCACATAGCGAGAAAATCACTATGCCGACTGCAAGGTAGACCACACCCACTGCGGCGGCGGTGAGTATGTCGCCCGGCGGCAATAGCCAGAGCCTTACCCCGTCGACCATCACCGCGTGTATGAGGTCATTTCCCATGGCAAGCGGCAGATACTTCACCCCCGGCACGCGCACGGGGATCACCAGCAGACCTATGAATACGAACTGCATTATCTGAAACAGCGCCTGTATTCTCTTGAACACCAAAGCCAGTCCGCCCAGGGCGAAACCGACGCCGTAGGCTCCCAGCAATGTAATGAGCAGCAGAGGAACTAGGCTGACCAGGTCCATCCTGAGCCACCTGCCGGTTGTAGCCATCATCGCAACGAGCAGCAGCATGATGGGGACAAAGCTGAACACAAAGTCGGATATGGCCGTGGCGGCGCCCACCCACTTGAACCCGCATGGCGCCAGGTAGAGCTGTTCGAGCGTGCCGGTCTGCGCTTCGTTTATCAGATTCCATGAGAGGTTCGAAAAGGCGTAGATTGTAAAGGTCCACACGAAGAACCCAACGATAGTCCCTTCAAGAGAGCCGTCGAGCGTGCCGGTCTTTACGTAGCTTGATACGCTCTGAAGCCCCGCGAAGATCAGCATAAAGATCATGTATATCGACACCAGGCTGGATATGGAGTTGACCATGTACCGCTTCATCATCGTCCAATCCCGCCTGAAGACGGCAGCGAGAACACTCCCCAGATTCATGAACGCGCCCTCTCCTCTCTCACAATCTCCAGATACACCCGCTCCAGATCCGCGTCTTCGTGCGAGATCTCGTCAATGACCGCATCAGCGCTTCGCAAGATGTCCATGAGGCGGTAGATGTCGCCGTCCTCGCTCAGTGTGACTCTGATTTCCGCGTCCGCCTCTCCGTCTGTGACGCGCGCGCCCGCAAACTCCGGGGCCAGTCGCTCCTCGAGCCCCTCCGAGGCAGGCCCACGAAGCTTGATCCGGTAAGCCTTCGTTCGGAACAGGCTCATCAAGTGGCTCACCTGGTCATCCACAACCACTCGCCCGGACGACATT
>CAYZHL010000018.1:10036-20011 GCA_964478095.1 uncultured Clostridia bacterium
TATCACCACGCGCCCGCATACGTCCTGTATAACATCCATGTCGTGGCTGCTCACCACGAATGTCCGCTCCTCCTCACGGGCGAGCCGCTTCAGAACACTTCGAAGCTCCAGGGAGGTTTCGACGTCAAGGCCCAACGTGGGCTCGTCCAGGAAGACCATTGGCGTGCGGCGAGCAAGAGCGCATACCACACTGGCCTTTTGCTTCATGCCTTGCGAAAGCTTCCTCACCTCAGTGTGGCGCTTCTCATCCAGCGAGAAGAGCTTGAGGAGGTATCCGAAATACTCTCTATCATCGTGAGATGCGACGCCGTGGAGCGAAGAGAAGAACAACACGTTCTCCCACACGCTCATTCTCCAGTACAGATTGCGACTTCCCTCAAGGACCGCGCTCATCTTGCCCAGTATCCTAGGGTAAGCGGCCTGAGCGTCCTGCCCGAGCACCGTGATCTGCCCTGAATCAGGGCGCATCAGCCCGAGGATACATTTGATCGAGGTGGTCTTGCCGGCGCCGTTCGGCCCCAGAAGGCCCAGGACCTCGCCACGCTTCACGTCGAAACAGACGTTGTCGACAGCTCGGACAGCTGCTCCGCCTCTGCCTCGAAACACCTTCGTGAGTGACTGCACTTGTAGCGCGCTGGCCGGTATGCTCAAGTCTTCCGCACCTCCCAAGACGATGCTATCGCTGCCACATTCGACAGCGCTTCCCTGAGTCCATGCTAAACGTCGTACTCATTACTGTCAATATTCTGCTTACTAATATCAATGCGCACCAGAATTATATTAATGGCGTTCAGCTCCCCCGAGGGGGCATTGCCCGTCGCCCGGGCAGTGACGGCGCCGACGAAAAAACTTCTGCCGTCAGAAGGAATCTGGCTCGCCATGTCGAACTGACCCATCGCACGGGCTTGACATCGATGTCATATCCCGAGGAGTCCCACAATATGATGCAGTACACTCAACCGGAGGTGCCATCACTTGCGCAGCACGATATATGACGTAGCCCAGCGAGCGGGCGTGTCCGCGAAGACTGTATCGAGGGTCATCAACAACTCGCCTCTGGTTGCTCCGGATACCAGGCGCAGAGTAATGGCGGCCATTGCCGAACTGGATTTCCACCCCGATTCGGCCGCGAAGGGGCTGCGACAGCGGAGCCGGAAGTCAGTGGGGTTCGTGATTCCCTACGGCAGCGATTTCGTCTTCCAGGACCAGGGCATGTGGATGCAGACGAACGGAGCGCACAGGGCTCTGGCCGAGCGCGGTTACGATCTCGTGCTGGCGGTGCCGCAGACTCCCGAACTCGTCCTGGCCGAGCTGAACAGGCTCACGCGGAACCGCACTGTGGACGGGGTCATACTCTACGCCATGGAAGGCGCCGACGTCCTGCTCCGCGAGTTCGATCGGCTCGGCATCAGGTACATGTCACTTTCGATGTGCTACCCCGGGCAGAAGAACAACTTTGTCGACATGGACTCCCCGTACACCGCTCACCTGGCAACCAAATACGTGATTGACCAGGGCGCGCGGCGAATCGGCCTGATTCGTGAGCCTGAACGGTTCTTCTACTCAGCCAAGGCCAGTTCCGAGCCAGGTTATCGCCTCGCCCATGAACAGGCCGGTCTTCCTGTGGATGAGTCGCTGATTCTGGCCGGCGACTACTCGGTCGAGTCAGGCTACCATATGGCAAAGCGGTTGCTCACATCGAAACCGCCGGTGGACGGAGTCATATGCATGAGCGACCCGATGACGCTGGGCGCCCTGCGGGCGATGCGGGAACAGGGCCTGGTTCCGGGCCGCGACATCGATGTCATAGCCGGCGACGACTTCCCCACCACGCGCGCGACATGGCCAGGGCTTACGTCTATCAGGACGCCCCTTTACGATCAGGGTTATCAGGCAGGCATGATGATCGTTGACTACATACAGTCCGGCAAGGAGGTCCCGGGCAAGCTACTTCGAGGAGAGTTGATCGTTCGCGAGTCAGTGCGCTCCCGTAACGGGGCAAGGGAGGGACTTGGCTGATGCTGGGGCCGTCAAGCGCTAGGTTGGGAACGAAGCCAGGCGGAACCCCTGTGCGTAAGGCCGGGGCGGTTTCCGGGTGGTCGAAGCGCCAACATCGAACGGCCTACTGGATGATCCTGCCGGCAGTAGTCGCAATGATGCTCGTCCACTACATCCCGATGATGTGGGGCTTCTACATCAGTCTTCATGATGTCAATCTGTTCACCATGGCCGACTGGATTCATGCCCCCTTCATCGGACTGCGCAACTTCGTTGACGCGTTCAACCCGTCTACCACTACAGGCGCCCGTGCGCTGCGAGCGTTGCTCAACATCACCTTGTACTCAGCGGTCACGGTTACCGCCGGTTACCTAATCGGGCTTGCAGTCGCTCTTCTGCTCAACCAGCAGTTCTGGGGCAGAACCTTCGTCAGGGGGCTGATCCTGCTTCCCTACATAACGCCCGACTCAGTGGCTTACAAAGTCTGGACATTCATCTTTCAGTCCAGAATCGGAATACTCAACCGCTACCTGCTTCAGTGGGGCCTGGTGACCGAGCCGCCCATCTGGCTCATAGGCCCTCCGGCGCTCTGGGCGGTGGTTGTGGCGAGCGTCTGGAAAGGCTGGCCGTTCTCGGCCCTGATCCTCCTGGCGGCGCTGCAGAAGATCCCGCAGGAGCTTTACGAGGCGGCCCGCGTCGACGGCGCCTCCACCTGGCAGCAGTTCAGATGGATAACCATGCCGCACCTGCAGTCGGTCACGGTGACACTGCTCCTCATGTCTATACTATGGAACTTCAACGCCTTCAACCAGTTCTACGTGATGCTTGGGCGCGATCCCGGAGTCGCTGCAGAGGTTCCGTCCACCCTGATATTGAGGGAAGCGTTCACGAACCTCCAGTACGGTATCGGTTCTGCTCTGTCCATAATCCTCATGCTAGTTCTTCTAGTCGTAACAGTAGTATACCTGCGCGTTCTGCGGGCTACCGCAGGCGCCGAGGAGGTGTAGAGTATGCGTCCCCGGCGCGTAGTCCAGCGAATCCTGCTGTATCTGGCCGTGGGGCTCGTAGTGACGGTGGTGCTGGTTCCGTACGCCTGGATGATCTCCGGATCATTCAAGGAGACGCTGGAGTTGCAGTCTTCGGACGTAACAGTCGCCGGGCTCAGGCCGACGTGGATCCCCAGGCGCCCGACGCTGCGCAACTACAGGGAAGTGAACACCTCTGTTCCGATGCTCTCGTACTTCCGGCACTCGATACTCATCAGCCTGGGCACCATGGCTGTCGCAACAGTTCTTGCGCTAATGGCGGCGTACGCTCTGTCGAGGTTCAATTTCCGCGGGCGCGAGATATACACAGTTTCGGTTCTGGCTACGCAGATGCTTCCCGGCATTCTGTTCCTCATCCCGTACTACCTGGTATTCACCACGATCTCGCGCCGAACCGGCGTCCCGCTCCGCGATACCTACTGGGGCATGATCTTCACCTACACGTCGTTTGCACTGCCATTCTCCATAGTTATGTTGAGAAGCTACATGAACGGCATACCGCTGGAAATCGATGAGCAAGCCATGATAGACGGATGCACGCGAACCCGCGCGCTCTGGACCGTGATTGTGCCGCTAGCCACTCCCGGCATTGCCGCCGTGGCCATCTACGCGTTCATCATGGCCTGGAACGAGGTGTTGTTCGCGTCGGTTCTGACAGGCCGAGTCACGCGCACCGTGTCGGTGGGCATCATGGACTATGTCACGGCAACCAGTTCCAACTGGGGCGGGATGATGGCCGCATGCATTGTAACAGGCATACCGGTCCTGATCCTCTTCACGGCGATGCAGCGCTACATAGTGGAGGGTCTGGTGGCCGGGGCGACCAAGGGCTGAGATCTGGGAATCCAAAGCGATCACAGAGTCCCAAAAAAGAAGGAGGACAGTTAGAATGAGACGGTGTCTACGCGCGATTGTGATGCTCGCTTTTCTGTTGAGTGTTTTGACATCGATGACATCCGGAGCGGTTCGAGAGATCACCTTCTGGGTGATGCCCAACGCGCCGCAGGACACGCATACGGCGTGGCTAGACTCCAGTATTGAGGAGTTCCGGAAAGAGACCGGCATCACCGTACACTACGAGATCGTGGGATGGGGAGACGCATGGAACAGGCTGGTGGCCGCGATTACGACCGGAGAAGGAGCTGACGTTGTTCAGATCGGGACCACGTGGAACCCGCAGCTGGCGGCGATGAAGGGGCTCGCCAGGCTCGATCCGGCCGAGTATGGCAGCGCAGGGGCATTCATGCCTGCCAACTACGAGTCAGCTACCTACAAGGGTGCGGCATATGGCGTGCCATGGTTTGCCGAGACTCGCTGCCTGTTCTACAACACTGACCACTTCACTCAGGCGAAGGTACAGCCTCCCGGGACCTACGCCGAGCTGGTGGAGGTCGGCAAGGCGCTGGTCAAGGCGCGCGGAGCCGGCACTGCCATCGCTATCGCAGGCAACCAGGCATGGGACCTTCTGCACAACTGGGCGATCGTCCTCTGGGCTTTCGGCGGCGACCTGGTCAGCCCCGACTTCAAGAAGGCAACCTTCAACGGGCCTGAAGGCGTTGCGGCCATGAACTGGTACGTGGACCTTGTGCGCACCGGGCTGGCATCCAAGGCATGCGCAGAGTACAATCAGCCCAACGCAGATGCCGCCTTCATCAACGGAAACGTATCGATGGCGTTCATGGGGCCGTGGAATGTGGCCGACATAATGCACGACAACCCGTCGCTCAAGTACGACGTAGTCGAACCGCCGGCAGGTCCAAAAGGACGTGCGGCTTTCTCAGGCGGAAGCAACCTTGCGATTCTCGCGGCCAGCAGGAAACAGGCTGACGCAAAGGCCTGGATCAAGTTCTTGATCAGAAAAGACACTCTCATCTCCTACACTAAAGACCTCACCCACATGCTGCCGGCCACTAAGGAAGCCTTTGCAGACCCGTTCTTCAGCACCGGCGTGAACAGGGCCTTCAAGGCTGCTCTGGAGTATGCGACGGCATACCCGCCGCTGGGCGTGTGGGGGTCCATCGAGAACGACATCACAGGTGAGTTCAAGGCGATCTTCACAGACTACGTCACAGGCCAGCTGGGGCCGAATGGAGTGCAGCAGCACCTCAACACTGCAGCGCAGCGAGTTGACGTCTCGCTGAAGAACGAACGATAGCCGGGCAGGCGCGGGCCGACCCGTCGCTCACTGTCGACACGGCCGGTCCGCGCCAGCTCCCAACCTGTGGAGATCATCGGATGGAGGACCACGCAATTGCCTCACTACACTTCAGATGACAAGCTGGGCTCCGGGGTTCCCCTCGGCGGAATCGGGGCCGGCAAAATCGAGGTATTCCCGGACGGAACCTATGCCAACTTCACACACCAGAACAACTGGGACAACCCGTCAGGCCCTGATGCCAGTTCCGGCGCTGGTCCCGGCGTAATCGACGCCAGGGTTGGACACCACTTCGCCGTCTGGGCGCGCAGGCATGTGAGCGCGGATGCGGGCCTGAGCACAGGCACAGACACTGGCCCAGCCCCAGGCGACGGCGTATCTGTCGTACGAATGCTCCAAACCGCAGACGTCGCCGGGCTTCCACGCGTGGCGCGAATCGAGTACGAGGGGGCCTACCCATTCGCCAGGCTCGACTACACTGACTCAAGCCTGCCGGTGAGGGTGCGTCTTGAGGCCTTCTCGCCGATTGTGCCTGGCGATTCGAGGTTGTCGGCTATGCCTGCTGCGCTATTCGTCTTCCATGTGACCAACACCGACTCGCTCGCAGCGTCCGATGTTGCCATCATGGCGACTGCGCGAAACACCGTGGGCTCGTGGAACGTAGGTCGCTTCAACCAAACCATGACTGACGACGACACGACAGGAGTGCTCTTGTGTGTGGACTCCCCCCTCCCCTGCGACCCGCGGGCAGGCACCGTGTGCCTTGCGACAACCAGAGCTGCCGGCAAGATCAGCTGCGAGTTGGCATGGAACCTGAAGACGGCCGACCCGTTCAGCCTCACCCTCTCGAACCTAGACCTGGCGCCGTGGACCGCCTTCGCCGAGAGCGGCAGGTTGTCGCTGGATCTTGGCCACGCACCTGCGCCCCCCAAGCATTCCGCCATAGCTTCCGATGTAGTCAAAGGCGAAGGTATCGAGCTTGGAGCTGCGCTCTGCGTGTCGGCCACTTTGCGCCCCGGCGAAGCTCGATCCATCCCGTTCGCCGTGGCCTGGCACATGCCGCAGACGCACTTCGGCCATGTGTATGAGCATGACTACCACGATGCGTCACGCGTCGCCGCGGTCGCACTGAGCCGGCTGGATGACATCAAAGAGGGCGCCGGTCTGTGGAAGTCCTGCCTGGACAGGGCCAGAGACGACAGTACTCCCGCCTCCACCGATGGCGATACATCGCGGCCCTCATTGCCCGTTTGGCTTGACGACGCCCTTCGGAATAATCTCTACGTCCTCTCCTCAGGAAGCTGGTGGGACCGTGACGGACGGTTCGCTCTCTTCGAGGCATCAAGGACGTGCCAGCTCATGAGCACCGTGGACGTCTTGTACTATGCGTCCATCCCTGTGTCATGGTGCTACCCTGATCTGCAAGAATCATGCATCACCCAGATAGCCGCAGCCCAGCGCAACGACGGGTACATCCCTCATGCGGTGGAAAGACCTCTGCACCAAGTTCGTGCTGATGGTCTATCGCGACTACGTCTGGTGGGGGGGCAAGCGCCTGCTTGACAGGATGTATGCCGTGACCAAGCGCGCAATGCGGTGGGAGATGCGGACCGACGCCAACGGCGACGGCCTGCCCGACAACGAAGGCGCCGACCAGACCTTCGACAACTGGAGTTTTCACGGCACCAACTCCTATACGTCCAGCATCTACCTGGCCTCCCTGCTTGCGTGCGAGCAGATGTCACATGCCGCCGGCGACGCCGAGTTCGCTGATGAGTGCAGCAGCGCATTCGCGCGGGGCCAGCGATCGTTCGAGCGGCAACTCTGGCACGGCCGGTTCTACCGGGCCGTGGCGACTGAGCCGGAATGCACAGTGGGCCAGCTCAATGGGCAATGGTACGCACACTTGCTGGGGCTGGGCTACATCCTTCCGCCTGCTCATGTAGCATCAGCAGTCCGCACAATGCTTGATACTTGCGGATCAGCCTCCGAGTATGGGGCGGTGAACTCAGTCTTTCCGGACGGGCGTGCCGACAGGACCAACTCACACTCAGGAAATGTGTGGCCCGGCGAGACATATGCCCTGGCCGCGCTGGCAATCTATGAGGGGTTCGTTGACGAGGGGCTTGGGTTGGCGCGCAAGACATGGTCCAACATCACTGACCGTATCCGAAGTCCATGGGATCAGCCGGACGTGATCGACTCGCTCACCGGCCAATACGGCTTCGGGGACCACTACATGCGCAACATGGGCATCTGGGCACTGGCCTTCGCGCTCGCCAGGCACGATTGCCGCGTAGAGCGGGCCCTTTGCGCCCTTTCGCAGTCGCGGCGGACATCGCCGCCCGCGGGCCTAGCCTCGCACGCAAAATCCCGGTAAAATGGTCCTGTGGCGCCGACCAGATCCCGCGGCCGGGCGCAGGCATGATGCGGCACTCTGGATAGCAGGCAGTCGAGAAACGGAGGAGCTAGTAGTGGCAGCACGTACTTGCGGCCGCCAGCGTCCCAGACGTCTTCGGGATGACCGGATCAACTATGCGGTCTTCTTCGCGGACTCATTCGGCTATCCGCTGGCGTTCTCGCTCATCTCGCCAACAACTATCATGCCGCTCCTTCTGACCAAGCTGGGCGCCTCCAACCTCGCAATCGGGATGCTGCCGGCTCTTGGGTCGCTCCTGCCGGGCCTGCTGTCCGCGGCTTACCTTCAGAAGATTCCGGTGAAGAAGCACATGCTGGTAGCTTTGGGCATGGCAGAGCGGGCTTTTGTGCTCTCTGTGGCGGTAGGGCTCATGCTCTGGGCAGCCAGCCGACCGCATGCAGCCGTGACGTGGATCCTAGCTTGCTGGACGATGATGAGCTTGGTCTCGGGGTTCATCCTCCCCGCCTTCCATTCCATGATGGCCAAGTGCATCCGGCCCGAACAGCGAGGGGGCATGATAGGATGGAGCGGCGCGCTTGCCGGAATCGGGGGCGTGTTCGCAGCTCAGGCCGCCGGCGCCGTTCTCTCACGCATGTCGTTTCCAGTCAATTACTCCATCCTGTTCGTCGCAGCATTCGTGATCCTGTCAGCCACGATACTGCCATTCCTGGCAACTCGCGAGCCGGCTGACCCGACTCCGGAAGAGCCCCGATCCGTGGGGCAATACGTAAGCGACGCGATGGGGACGGTGAAATCGAACAGGGGATACTCGTTCGCCATATCTGCGTTGTCGGTGATGTCGTTTGGGCTCATGGCGGTAACGTTCTACAGCACACACGCAGTGCGGAACCTCGGCGCCGGAGAGATGGAAGTAGCTCGCTTCGCTGCAATAACAGTCGGAGCGAGCGTCGTCAGTTTCCCTATCCTGGGCAGGATCGCCGACCGGCACGGACACAGACGGGTTCTGTTGATCGCGTCAGCAGGTTTCGCCATCGCAGCCGCGCTCGCGCTGGCATCGACGTCGGTGAATGGCATCCATGCAGTCCTGGTCTTCGCGAGCCTGGGCTCAACTGGGCTGGCGGTGAGCCAGAACGTGTTATGGGCGGAGTTTGCTCCATCGAATACCGATGTCCCGATGTACACGGCGGTCTCACTGCTCTTCCTCATGCCGTTCCGCGTCGCGGCGCCGGTCATAGCCGGGTGGATGGCTGATGTGTGGGGCTTCCCTGTAATGTTCTGGGCTGCCCTCGCCGCGGGAGCCACGGCTTTCGCAATCCTGTATGCCGCAGTACCGGAACCACGAAGCGTGAACAGCCCTGCACTCGATCTATAGCCCGGCGAGCGAGGCGAACGGCCGTATCACAGCTCGCGGCGCCTGAATATCGCCTGTGCGAGGAGCATGCCCGCGAGGTACAGCAGCAGCGAGCCGCCGGCAAAAAGGATAGTCTGAACTGGCTTAGGATCCATCATAGCTGTGACCACAGGTTTCATCTTCGCAACCAGGCCCTGTGCCAGCAACGGCACTAGGTACACCGCGCCCAACGTGACGATCAAGGCCGTACGCGCGGCGCTGGCCCCGAACCTGAAGAACACGACGAGCTCGATAGCCGCTACCGGCAATGTGGCACAGACCAGAAGCATTCCCGACATGATGGACACAGTATGCTCTCCCATGCCGGCTTGCATGATGAGCGCCGCCAAAGCAGACGCCCCGACCCAAAGCGCGCCCACGAGCAACGGGGCTACGAACTTCGAGGCGACTATGGCATCAGTGCTCATGGGCAGTGATCGGAGAAACGCAAGCGTTCTGTTCTTTTCTTCGAGCATCGCGGAGTTGAGCGCGAAGAAGGGCACCATCATGCCGGAGTACGTGAACAGCAGGGGAACTGCGTAGTCCACTGCGGTCTGGGACGATCTCCCCACGGCTGCCAGCAAGGCGATGGCGCACAACACAATCGCTGGGAACACGAGCTGCGACCGGTTGATGTAAAAGTCCTTCCATATGAGACTGAGCATGTCAGCGACCTCCCCTCGCGTATGTCCAGAGCAAATCCTCGATCGATGCCGCCGGGTTTGAGGCGCGTGCCCGCTCCAGCATTGCCTCCCGCTCGTCGCTCGCCGCTACCCGCCCATCCACGATGAAGGTAATGTAGTCGGCCACTCTCTCAAGGTCGGAGGTGATATGCGTAGAGAACAGCACCGAACGATCGCCGTCTGCAACAAACTCCAATAGATCGGACAGGAGCTCACGCCGGACGACAGGATCCAGACCGCTTGTGGGTTCATCCAGGATGAGCAGCTCGGGATGATGCGCCAGAGCCAGAGCCATCGCCAGTTTGGCCTTTGTGCCTTTGGAC